>JAXHUV010000289.1:0-2708 GCA_034189445.1 Pseudomonadota bacterium | reverse complement strand
GAAAACCACCTACGACTGGACCTACCGCTATGACGGCAACCAGCCGCACGCGCCAACCCACCTGGGCGACCGCACCTTCAGCTACGATGCCAACGGCAACCAGCTGGGCTGGACCCACGACACCAATGGCACAAGGCGCCAGATCACCTGGGACGACGAAAACCGCATAAGGGAGATCGGGGACAACGGCCATCGCCTGACCTATACCTACGACGCCAGCGGCCAGCGCCTCACCAAGCGTGGCCCCCAGGGCGAAACCGGGTACATCAACCAGTGGTTCACCCTGCGTAATGGCGAAGTGGGCACCAAGCACGTCTATGCGGGCACCACAAGAATCGTCTCCAAGCTGGTGAAACAGGACAAGCCCAATTCAAAACGCAAGGGAAGGATTGTCTACGAGAAAGACCAGTACACCTACCACCCGGACCACCTGGGCACCAGCGCCTACATCACCCACACCAACGGCCAGGTGTACCAGCATCTGGAGTATTTCCCGTTCGGGGAGACGTGGGTGGAAGAACACTCGAACAAGCAACGGACGCCGTACCTGTTCACCGCCAAGGAACTGGATGAGGACTCGCAGCTGTATTACTTTGGGGCGCGGTATTACGATCCGCGGACGAGTGTTTGGGTTTCGTCCGATCCAATTTTGGGTAATTACGTTGCTGGTGAAGTTAATGGTGGTGTTTTCCGGTCAATGAATCTTAACTTGTATAACTATGCTGCGTTTAACCCCATCAATAGATTCGATGTTGATGGTAATTTTGATGTAATTTCAAACTATCATAATAACGGCGGGAGAGTTGCTGTCCCCATGGGACGAGCTCAAAGAGAGAATCCGGATTTGATGCCTCCGAGTGCGAGAATCGCTGATGTAGGACTTACCTATGAGTTACGAGAATCTAGCTTGTTGAGAGCTGCAGCTGATGATTCTAAATTCTTGCCCGCAATTAAAGCGCTTAAAACTGCTAAAAGTCTATTAGGACAAGCGAAAAATGCTTTCAAGCTTGAGGGGCTTAGCCATGCAGGAGAATACTCCCCTGAAACTGGGAACCTATCTACTGATGATGTGCCAGCTTTGAAGAAAATCGATTCGGTTTTAGAAGAAACTATGGCTGGTTATGGTGTGAGTTATGGTGATCAGATTTCAGGAGACGAGTTAACTGATATTCTGACAGATACCTTTTATAATCTAGACGAAAATGGTCAAGCTACATATGACAGCTTCTATGATAGTAGCTCTTCTATTAAACAAGGATTAATTAAGGGGGCTGCTTTAAAGTCACCCTCTTTCGACCTAGGTGGACAAAGGGAAAGATCGACTCAGGAAGTTGAACAGCTCAGGTAAGGCAGAGATTAATTGTATGACTAGATTGCTAATGATTTTCTTGGTATTTTCAATCGGAGTTAATGGGGTTTTATTATTTTCTCAAATAACTAATGGGGAATGGGGAAAGCGCACTGCGAAAGAAAGGTTTGAATTGGTGCAGACTATTTCTTTGTCTAAATATTCTGGTTGTCTTGAGGGCGTATATTCATTAACTGAAAGCTTGAATGATTCTGGAGGGTCTGAACAGTTGCGTATATGTATGCAATATTATATGGAAGATGACGATGTTAAGCAGATGGTTAAGATGATGAATATAATATCCGATTACGATAGTGTAGATCTTGATTCTCCATTAGATGTCCAAATATATATTAATGTTCTTGAAAACATTAAGTCACCAGAAGAGCTAAATGAAGAAAAAGTTAATGCTCTGTTCAGAGAGGTGATTCATTAGGAGTGACGGGGTCACCCATTAGAAAGTCCCGGTCAAGCGGAAAACCGGGACAGATCTAATTTTTGATCATGTTTCGCTGGCGAATGTTCAGCTTCTTGGCTCTTTAACAATTTTGTGGTACTGCGACCCGCCAGTACGGCCCGCTGGGCGAACTCACCCAGAGCACCCGCTACCTGCAATGGAGCGCAGGCCCGGGCGAGCAGTACACCACAAAGTACAGCTACGACACCTGGAACCGCCTGCAGCAGCTGGTGTACCCGGACGGCGAGGTGCTGACCTACGACTACGACGTCGGCGGCCAGATGCACGCAGTCCACGGCCGCAAGGGCAGCTACGACTACCCCTACGTGCAACGCCTGGACTACGACAAGTTCGGCCAGCGCACCTACGTGCTGCACGGCAACAACACCGTCAGCCGGTATAGCTATGATCCCTACAACCGCCGCCTGAGCCACCTCACCGTGGGCAAGGGCGACGGCAACCCGTTCATGGACCTGTCCTACGGCTACGACGAGGTGGGCAACATCACCGACCTGGCCAACCGGGCCACCAACAACAGCCCGAGCCAGATGGGCGGTGCCACCCGCTACAGCTACCAGTACGAC
Source organism: Pseudomonadota bacterium (assembly GCA_034189445.1). GTDB lineage: Bacteria > Pseudomonadota > Gammaproteobacteria > Pseudomonadales > Oleiphilaceae > Marinobacter. Next base: position 319 of record JAXHUV010000289.1, on the reverse strand, counting down.
GACCTGTACCGCCTCACGGACAGCAGCGGTACCTTCGACGCGCCCCCGGGCAAGCAGCACCGCTTCACCCTGAGCATGGGCTACGACCCCATCCACAACATCACCCGCAAGACCCAGGTGGATGTGCTCAGACAGCCCTCGGGCCAGGAAGTCACCCAGAAAAAAAACCACCTACGACTGGACCTATCGGTACGATGGCAACCAGCCGCACGCGCCCACCCACCTGGGTGACCGCACGTTCACTTAAGAAAACCGGGACAGGTCTATTTTTTGATCGAGGTCCTCTGTGGAATGTGCAGCCTCTTGGATCTTTAACAAT
>JAXHUV010000288.1:0-2710 GCA_034189445.1 Pseudomonadota bacterium | reverse complement strand
GTTTGGCCATCCACGGGATGACACGATCAAAGGCCGCTTCCAGTTTCTCGCAGGTCGTGGAAAAACTGATCCTGACGGCGTTGGTACAGCCTTCACCAAAGGCATCGCCAGGCACCACGCACACACCGGTTTCCTTAAGCATCCGCAGCGCCAGATCCGAGCCATCGACATGGGGCGGTAGATCCGGGAACGCGTAAAAAGCTCCGCCAGGCTTGTAGCCGGTCATGTAGGGTGTCTGATCAACCAGTTCAACCACCTTGTCCCGACGTTCACGGTAGATATCCACCATATCGCGAACGCACTGCTGGTCGCCGGTCAGCGCGGCCACACCGGCGAACTGAGACGGGGTGTTGGCCACCGAGGTGGTGAACATGTGGTAGCGACGCAGCGACTTGATCGCCGCCTGGCTGGAGATCACCCAGCCCACACGCAGCCCCGCCATGCTGTAGGTTTTCGAGAAGCTGCTGATGCACATGATGTTGTCCAGGTCCATCGAACAGTTCAGCACACTGGCGAAGTCGTCGTCATCAAAAATCATGTGGTCGTAGACTTCGTCGGCATAAACCTGAATACCCCGATAGGCACACTCCTCGAGAATGGTCTCCACGGTACTCCGTGGATAGACAGCGCCTGTCGGGTTGTTCGGGTTGTTGAGAATGAGGGCAAAAGTGCGTGAGCCCATTGCGCGGATCACTTCGTCTGGATCCAGCTGGTGATTGTTCTCCGCGTGGGTCTGCACAAACTTAACCTCACCGCCGTTCATCCGGATCAGGGGTGCGTATAGCAGGAAGGAGGGATCCGTCACAATGAACTGCCGCCCGGGCGCGGAGGTGGCCGAGATCGCCAGGTACATGGCCTCGGTGGCACCGCTGGTAATCAGGATGTTGTCCCGGGTCAGCTTCCGGTTGTAACGCTTACCGTAGTAATCGCGCAGGGCCACCAACAGCTCCGGCAGCCCGGCATCCATGGTATAGCCGGTCTGCCCCGCATTGAGTGCATCAATGTAGGCGTCGATCACGTGTTTCGGTGTTGGCAGATCCGGCTGACCGATGGAAAGATGAATGACATCCTTCATGGTGGCCGCCATATTCACCATGCGCCGGATGCCCGGCACCGGGATTGCCTGCATGGCAGGGTTCCAACTGGCCTTGGTTTTCCGGTACTTCACGCGACGCGGTTTGGTCTGGCCGGTTTCTTTGTTGGCGGCTTCTGCCATAAACACCTCCTGCAAACGGGGCAAATAAAATCCACTCCTGCAGGTTAGTCAGTATGGCAGGCCTCTACAAGACAAAACGTCACAAAGATGATGTACGTGAAAGTACCGTCATCACTGCCGTCCGAGGAAAATCCGTTGCGCCGCGAGTTGACCAGACAGTGCCTGCCAACCAGACTGTAAAGACCCCTCATGGGCAATCACCAGTCACACATCGTCAGTCATTACAAAAGGCGGAGGCTCAATGGCTCAGCACAGCAAACCCGTTGTTACCGTTCTCACCGCGCCGGGGGAGCAGGAACCGCCGGGAATGGACGCACTCAGGGCCCGCGCCAATGTGCGCTTTGCCTGTGACGAGCCCACCCTTCGCGACACCCTGCCGGGCACCGACATCATGATGGTGACGGACTTCCGCACCGAAGCCCTGGCCGCCGCCTGGCACACGGCAGACAAGCTGAAATGGATCCACGCCACCAGCGCCGGTGTCGACGCCCTGATGTTCCCGGATCTGATCAGGGGTGATGTAATTGTCACCAATGCCCGTGGTATTTTTGACCGCACCATTGCCGAGTACGTGCTCTGCACCATCCTGATGTTCGCCAAGGACTTCCCGAACTCCATCCGGCTGCAGATAAAACACCAGTGGCAACACCGGGACACAGAGCGGGCAGAAGGAAAACAGGTTCTGGTGGTCGGCGCGGGCTCCATCGGCCGGCAGATAGGCCGCCTCGTGAGCGCCGCTGGATTGAAGGCACACGGTATTGCCCGCAAACCGAGAAAGGAAGACCCGGATTTCGTGGCGGTACACGGCAATGAGGATCTCTACGAGCAACTGGGCCATGCGGACTTCGTGGTGATCGCCGCCCCCCTGACCCCCCAGACCGAAGGCCTGTTTGACGAGAAAGCCTTCAAGGCCATGAAAAACTCCGCCCGCCTGATCAACATTGGTCGCGGCCCGATCGTCAAAACCAATGACCTGGTCACAGCCCTCAAGAGTGGTGAGATTGCCGGCGCCGGGCTGGATGTCTTCGAGGAGGAGCCACTGGCGGAAGATCACCCACTCTGGGATATGGAAAACGTCACCATGACAGCCCATATGGCCGGCGACTTCATCGGCTGGAAGCGCGCCCTGACCGACCAGTTTCTGGAGAATTTCGACCGCTGGCAAAAGAGTCAGGAATTGTTCAATCTGGTGGATAAGGAATTGGGGTACGCCGGCAGCAAGTAGTTGAGTCCGGAGACATCTTCAACCGTAGGTCGGATTAGCCAAAGGCGTAATCCGACAAACCTGATCTTCACACAGTTACTTGCGGGATACCGCCCTACTAAACGGCGGTCACCTCCGGCTCGTTGAATAGCTCCATTTTGTAGTGTTCACCGGCCAGTTTTTCGTAGCGGATGCCATCCACCAGCAATTCATCCAGCGCTTTCTGGATCTGCCGTGCGGCCTCGGTGATAAACCCTTGGGGATTGGCCTTGAACTCGCCCAGCCGTTTG
>JAXHUV010000287.1:0-2712 GCA_034189445.1 Pseudomonadota bacterium | reverse complement strand
CCGCCCGCAAGCGGTTTTTGTTCCGAACCCGGTCTCTTGCGCTGGCGTTTAAACGCTGCTACCTGCGCAGGTTGCGACGGCTTTATGCAAAAGACGCCTTGATCTTCCCCGGCAAAACCGCCGCCTATGCAACCCCCGAGGCGTTTACCCGGCTGCTCACCGACGCCGCTGCCAAGCAGTGGATTGTGTATGCCAAACGGCCGTTTGCCGGGCCGGCCCAGGTGCTGCGGTATCTGGGCCGATATACGCATCGGGTTGCCATCTCTAACAGCCGGATCAAAAGCCTTCACAACGATCAGGTGGTATTTGCCTACCGGGACCGGGCCCACCAGAACCGCAAAAAACACATGACTTTACCCGCTGTCGAGTTTATCCGGCGATTTATGCTGCATGTGCTGCCGGACGGATTCATGAAAATCCGCTATTACGGCTTCTTATCCCACCGCCACAAAAAACGAAACATCGCCTTAATCCGCAATCTGATCGATCCCGGCGGCCATTATCCGGCAAAAATCCACGAAACCCTTGAAACCATCATGCAGCGCCTGACCGGCCGGGATATCAAGCAGTGTCCGCAGTGCGGACAGGGGAAATTGTATAAAGCCCCACTGCCGGTTAATAAACACCCCCCTCATGTTGAACCGGCGGATACATCCTGATCAATGCCTGTCTGTCACTTACCATCAGGCTTCTATAAAACCGGTGGATACCTGCGTCCAGATACCCGGTAAGCAATCATTTTACCGCATGGGCCTCTGCCAAATGCAGACAATAACAATGCAAAACCCCACTTACGGTCAAATCTGTACACCTGAAAACCCTGATTTAATCTTGTCAAATCAATTGACACCCCATATAATCCCCATAGTTCAAAAAAATTTACCAACAAACAGGGGCGGGTTCAGTTCAACACGTTTTATCCATCATCCTTAAACGTTATTGAACGATATTGGCTTAATCACAACACCAGAAAAATGAAAAGCCCACCTCTGTTTTGTCAACGGATGACGGATAAAACGCTATTTGTTGAACTAAACCGCTTCGCGGAAACACCCTCCAGCATCTCCATTAAATTCATGTAGCTCTTCTTTTCTTCGGACATCACTTTCATTTCCAAATACAGCCAATTGGGTCTATAACTCCTTCTCAGGCAATGGTTTTTCATCAATCTATCCATTTAACCCAACCTGAGGAGGCATTATGAAAACCCAACTTCGTATTCAGTTCGAAAACTACCTGACCCTTGAGCGCTGTTCGGATCGCACGATTGAGTCTTATGTTCAGGCGATTCAAAAGCTGGCCGCCCATTATCACAAGCGGCCGGAGACCTTAACCAATCAGCAGGTACAGGATTATCTTCTGTATCTGATCCGTGAGCGAAAACTTGCCTGGAATTCCTGCAATGTGGCCGTCAGTGCCATAAACCGTTTCTACCGCGGCTTTCTCAAGCATAACGCCGATTTTTATTTACCGCCGCGGCCCCGGCAAAGACGGCTGCCAGAAGTGCTGAGCCGCAAAGAGGTTTTGGCGCTCATTGAAGCCGGCAAAGACATCCGGCACAAGGCACTGCTGTCTATGACGTATGGCTCGGGATTACGGGTGGGCGAGCTTATGAACCTCACTGACAAGCACATTGAGAGCCACCGCATGCTGGTCCGGGTGGAGCAGGGAAAAGGCAGAAAAGACCGCTACACCCTTCTGTCCGCAAAAGCCCTGGAATATCTGCGTCATTACTGGCACGCCTTTCAGCCGCAGTCCTATCTGTTTTTTGGAAGATTCAAGGATATGCCCATGAGCGCGACCACGGCCCAGCGGATTTACTACAGGGCCAAAAAGGCGGCCGGTATCACGCGGGGCAAGGGGATTCATACCCTGCGCCACTGCTTTGCCACTCACCTGCTGGAGCAGGGCATTAATATTTACCACATCAAAGAATTTCTGGGACACACCAGCATTCAAACCACCATGGTCTACTTCCATGTACAGCCGGACCGGCATCTTTCGATTCAAAGCCCGCTTGATATACCAGACCCTCAGCCATACGGAGGTGACGACCATGAACCGACCATCTTATGAAGTGGCGGATGTTCTGCGACAGTATGGCGACCGGTATTGCCAGCGTTATTTTATCTCTCCTGAACAACTCAAGGTCATGCACCTGCTTAAAATCTGCCGGACATCCGCACTTGGCGGCCACCTGGAAAAATGTGATCACTGCGCTTATGAACGGCCGGCCTATAACTCCTGTCGCAACCGTCACTGTCCCAAGTGCCAGGCCCTGACCCAGGAAAAATGGCTTGCTGATCGCCGCTGCGAGTTATTGCCCACCGGGTATTTTCATGTGGTATTCACACTGCCGCACCTGCTCAATCCCATTATCGGCTGCAACAAAAAACAGTTGCTGAACGTCCTGTTCCAGTCGGTCAACGAGACTCTGTCGGCCTTTGCCAAGGATCCGCAATGGCGACTTGAAGGCAAAATCGGGTTTATCGGGGTTCTACACACATGGTCCCAAACACTCATGGACCATTATCATCTGCACTGCCTGATCCCTGCCGGGGCCTTGTCCTTTGATGAAACCCGGTGGAAGCCCGCCCGCAAGCGGTTTTTGTTCCGAACCCGGTCTCTTGCGCTGGCGTTTAAACGCTGCTACCTGCGCAGGTTGCGACGGCTTTATGCAAAAGACGCCTTGATCTTCCCCGGCAAAACCGC
>JAXHUV010000286.1:0-2718 GCA_034189445.1 Pseudomonadota bacterium | reverse complement strand
TTGTGTACGCGTCGGTCACTGCCGGCGATGTCTATCACCTGCCGCCGGGCGAAAACCGGGACCGGCGCAATGCGCGTTTTGCCTCACATGAGGCCATGCTGCATCACCTCGACTGGATTCACGGATTCGACTGCAGTAATTTCAATGAGCCTACTGAACGCCAGGGCGGAACCTGGTTGTAATGCGGGACGTGAAGACATTTAATGAGCGCCAGCAGCCATCCTGCGGGACTCAAGGCTGATCTATTGTGCCGATGGGTGGTGCGCGAGGAGAGACTCGAACTCTCACGGGTTGCCCCACTGGAACCTAAATCCAGCGCGTCTACCAGTTCCGCCACTCGCGCACAACAGAATGAAGAATGCCCGATGACAAGCCTGCCATCAACCCATTCGACAAACGCGGAATCAACTCTGAAATAAAAGTGGGGTGGACGAAGGGGATCGAACCCTCGACCGCAGGAGTCACAATCCTGAGCTCTACCAACTGAGCTACGTCCACCACATCGGGACATGCCTTTACTTTTCAACTTTGCTGGTTACGGTCGCTCCGAGGCAGACCAAACCAACGACTTGATGGCGCGCCCGGCAGGACTCGAACCTGCGGCCACCCGCTTAGAAGGCGGGTGCTCTATCCAGCTGAGCTACGGGCGCTTGACCGTTCGCCCACCTGAACATCCAGAAAATGGTCGGGGTAGAGAGATTCGAACTCCCGACATCCTGCTCCCAAAGCAGGCGCGCTACCAGACTGCGCTATACCCCGTCTGAACTGAACAACAAGTGCCTCAGCAAAGTTGGCGCGCATATTACCGGCGCCAGCCCGCCCCGTCAACACGGATTTGCAAATTCCCTGAAACAACAGGCTTTGCAGTAGCAAAGCGCCTTCCCAAAAGCCCTTCGGAGCTCCGCGAACCAACCGCCCAATTGGAGTTCCGACGGAAGCATGAGACAATGCCCCGCCTTCAACTTACCGATGCCCAACCAACAAGACGAGACATGACCGCCAAACTGATCAACGGAAAAGAAATAGCCGCCGGAGTAAGACAGCAGGTCGCCGCCGGCGTGGAAGCCCGCAGACAGCAAGGGCTTCGCGCTCCGGGACTGGCCGTGGTGCTGGTCGGCAACGACCCCGCTTCTCATGTGTACGTAGGCAACAAACGCAAGGCCTGTGATGAGACCGGCATCGTCTCCCTGTCCTACGATCTGCCGGAAGACACCTCTCAGGAAGCCCTGGAGGCGCTGATTGATGAACTGAATGAAAACCCCACCGTTGACGGGATCCTGGTTCAACTCCCGTTGCCCGCTCATCTGGATGCGGACCCGATTCTGGTAAAAATCCAGCCTGACAAAGACGTCGATGGTTTCCACCCCTATAATATCGGCCGCCTGATGCAGCGCAAACCCACTCTACGCCCTTGCACACCGGCTGGCATTATCACCCTGCTCGACAGCATCAAGACTCCTTACAAAGGCCAGCACGCCGTGATCGTGGGCGCCTCCAACATTGTCGGTCGCCCAATGAGCATGGAACTGCTCCTGAAAGGCGCCACCATCACCGTTTGTCACCGCTTCACGCCGGATCTGGAGAAGTTTGTCCGGGAAGCCGATATCCTGGTGGCTGCTGCCGGCAAGCCTGGCCTGATCAAGGGAGACTGGGTAAAACCAGGAGCAACTGTGATTGACGTGGGTATCAACCGGATGGAAGACGGGAAACTGCATGGCGATGTGGATTTCAAGGCCGCCTGTGAACGTGCGGCCTACATAACGCCGGTTCCCGGTGGCGTGGGGCCGATGACCATCGCCACCCTGCTGCAGAATACCCTGTACGCCGCTGAGGTCCTGCACAAAGACTGAGTTCAGGTGCACAGCGCTTACCGCCCGTACTTGGCTTTCGCCTTCAGACGGTAGGCGTGCAGCAGCGGCTCGGTGTAGCCGTTCGGCTGCTCGCGGCCTTTAAGAACAAGATCCAGTGCTGCCTGGAAGGCGACGCTGTCGTCAAAGTTCCCAGCCATCGGGCGGTAGGCAGAATCCCCGGCGCTCTGCTTGTCGACCACCGCCGCCATGCGTTTCATGGTTTCTTCGATCTGCGCCTCAGTGCAAACACCGTGGTGCAGCCAGTTCGCCAGCAGCTGGGAGGAAATCCGCAGAGTGGCGCGGTCTTCCATCAGGCCAACGTTGTTGATGTCGGGCACCTTGGAGCAGCCCACGCCCTGATCGATCCAGCGCACCACGTAACCCAGGATACCCTGTGCGTTGTTGTCCAGCTCCTGCTGGATGTCCTCGGCGCTCAGGGACGACGGATCCTCCATCACCGGCACGGTCAGGATGTCTTCCAGTGCCGCCCGCTCACGCCTGGCCAGCTCTTTCTGCACAGCGAACACGTTGACCTGGTGGTAATGGGTCGCGTGCAGGGTTGCTGCGGTCGGAGAGGGAACCCACGCGGTATTGGCGCCGGCTTTCGGATGACCAATTTTGGCTTTGAGCATGTCCGCCATCAGGTCCGGCATGGCCCACATACCCTTGCCAATCTGGGCAACACCGGAGAAACCGGTTTCCAGGCCGATGTCCACGTTCCACTGCTCGTAGGCATTGATCCAGGTAGCCTGCTTCATCGGGCCCTTGCGGATGAACGGACCCAGCTCCATGGAGGTGTGGATCTCGTCACCGGTACGATCCAGGAAGCCGGTGTTGATGAACACCGCACGCTCTTTGGCCGCGTGGA
>JAXHUV010000285.1:0-2728 GCA_034189445.1 Pseudomonadota bacterium | reverse complement strand
GAAGGTGCGCAACAGCCGGCGCTGACGACCATCACGGCTAGCCTGTTCCTGGGTGATCGACGTGTGGGGCGTCAGGTCGCGCAGCTCTGTCATGGCATTCTCCGGTATCAGGTTCGCGGAGTTTAACCGTTCAGTGCTACAGCTTATTTACAGTCGACCGGGAGCAAAATACGTCTCCCGCAAAGACGCATTTGGAATGAGCCCTTGTAATTCGCAACCCAAGGATCCGCCACTATTCCCGCAGCGCGCTAAAACCCGGGCACCCATGCCAGCCTTTTTGAAAACAGCGGTGATTGGAAAGGCTCAGCGGGTGCGGTGGACCACCATGGTCTTACCTTTTACCCGTACCAGCCCCTGATCTTCCAGGGTCTTCAGCACCCGGCCGACCATCTCCCGGGAGCAGCCAACAATGCGGCCGATTTCCTGCCGGGTAATCTTGATCTGCATACCATCCGGGTGGGTCATGGCATCCGGTTCCTTACACAGGTCCAAAAGGGTACGGGCAACGCGACCGGTGACATCCAGGAACGCCAGGTCACCGACCTTGCGGGTGGTCTGGCGTAGCCGGGAGGCCATCTGCTCGCCAATAAAGTAAAGAACGCCTGGATCCTGCTGGGCAATCTCCCGGAATTTGGTGTAGCTGATTTCCGCCACTTCGCATTCGGTCTTGGCCTTCACCCAGGCACTGCGGGAATCCATGTTGTCAAACAACCCCATCTCACCGAAAAAGTCGCCGGCGTTCAGGTAGGCCATAATCATCTCGCGACCATCGTCATCCTCAATAATGACGGTTACCGACCCCTTGACGATGTAGAACAGGGAATCGCTTTTGTCGCCGGCATAGATAATCGTGCTCTTGGGTGGGTAACGGCGGCGATGGCACTGCGAAAGGAAATAGTCGAGATGCTTGGTTTTCTGCTCAACCGGTTTGATGATAGTGGCCATAATGCGGATCGTGCCTCCTCGGGTACTGTCGGGTTCCAATGCTTGTTATGCACCCGGCTTTCCTTGCGGGTTCATTTCTTTCCTGCAAAACTTGCGCAACTTATAGCAAGAAGGCTTGTTGCCGGCAACTGGAAAGAGCCTACACCCGGCATCCGTAATCGGCCTGCCTGGTGAGACTGCTTATGCCACGGATGATCTTTATCGGGGCTCCGCAGGCAGTTGGTCCCTCGCAATTACAACGGAGAAGTGTCCCATGAAAGCAACCATAGACTGGACCGGTAATGCCAGTTTCAAAGCCACCAGCGGCAGCGGCCACAGCGTGCAGCTTGATGGCCCACCGGACCACGGTGGCGAGAACCTGGGCCCGCGCCCGATGGAAATGCTGTTGATGGGGCTGGGAGGCTGCTCCGCTTTTGATGTCATGAGCATCCTGAAGAAAAGCCGCCAGGACGTAACCGCCTGCCACGCCGAACTTGAGGCAGAGCGGGCCGACGCAGTACCTGCAGTGTTTACCCGGATTCACCTGCATTTTGTGATATCCGGCCACGGCCTCAAGGAAAACCTGGTCAAGCGGGCCGTGAGCCTGTCGGCAGAAAAGTATTGCTCGGCGTCCATCATGCTCGAACAGGCCGGCGTCGAAATAAGCCACAGCCATGAAATTCACGAGGCCAACCAGGTCGACGATTAACGCCCGCAGCATGCGCGGCTTTGGAATGGAGGCGAAGCTGCAATGGAAAAGACGTCACGGTGCCTGCGATGGTTATGTGCTGTAAGCGACGTTCGGAAACCTCTCGGGATGCTCAATAATTTCCTCCGTCAGGTCTACATCAAGATCAGGCCAGTAAAAGTGTCCTGGGGACGGCTCCTCAACGTTCACGATTGCACTTACAGGCTGCTCCTTGAACCACGGAAAACTGTTATACGGCATGAAAAACTCACGGTCGTGTGCCAGAAGCCAGACGCCGTGTGTAGAGATATTCGTCACCTCAACTGCTGAAGTGCTGTTTCCAAGCGCTGACAAGCTCATCGCTGTGATCCTCCACCAGTGATTCGATTTCTTTCAACTGCTGCCGGTTATAGCCGTGGTTTTTGGCAAGCTCAAGATCTGGTTCAAGCCAGAATTTGGCCTCCCCGTCGCCTGATACTACATGAACATGCATCCGAGATTCTTATCGGGAAAAGAAAAAGAAGCGATATCCCTTCTCTCTGAATACTGTAGGACTCATCCATACTCCTCACACATAACGCCCGGCCCTGCGGCAGGCAAAAGTGGAGACCGTTTTTTGGGCCGGAGCTTTTGCCTGTCCAACAGCAGCCGCTTGTTAACAGTTTATTGCCACTCAATCTTGAGGTCTTTATGTGACTGTGCACAGTCGCGCAGATAAAGATTAATGAGGCTCTGATACGGAAGATCTTTTTCCTCGGCCAGATTCTTGAAATACGCGACGGTATCCTCATCCAGCCGGATCGTAACCTGCTTCTTGAGCTTCTTGGCGTATGGATTCTTAACGGACTCTGAAAAATCGTAATGATCACGCATACCTATACCCTTCATAAGTCTTTCGTTCTCGCTTGTCCGCTTTTCGCGCAGAAATGATTCGAATGGCCTGGGTTTGCTATTAAGCGGTCGAACTCGTCTGTAAGGGCGGTTTTGGCCTCGTGGAACGAGACGTCATGCTTCTTGCGATTAGCGGCATCCTTGCGGGGACCCCAGTCAAAGGTAAGATGGCTCATACATTACATTGCAATTATAGTGTGCGTAGTGTCAAGGCGCCGAGCCAGA
>JAXHUV010000284.1:0-2729 GCA_034189445.1 Pseudomonadota bacterium | reverse complement strand
TCTGGTGTGGTGCCTTACCGTTGAGCGCTTCTCGCCCCAGCTGTCGGCGTTCTGGGCCACCCTGTTCATGATTTTCATTGTTGTTACACAGCGACCGCTGAAGGCCTTTTTCCATAAACACGGCAACTTCCCCGGCGCGTTCAGGGACGGTGTGTTTGATCTTGTGCATTCGCTTGCCACAGGTGCCCGGAACATGGTGGGTATTGGTGTGGCAACCGCCACTGCCGGTATCGTTGTCGGCACGGTGACGCTGACCGGTATCGGCCTGGTGATGACCGAGTTTGTGGAATTCCTGTCTGGCGGCAACCTCTTGCTGATGCTGATCTTCACGGCCATTGTCAGTCTGATCCTCGGCATGGGTTTGCCAACCACCGCCAACTACATCGTTGTGTCCACCCTGATGGCGCCGGTAATCGTCACTCTGGGGGCTCAGAATGGGCTGATAGTACCCCTGATTGCGGTACATCTGTTCGTGTTCTACTTCGGTATTCTGGCGGATGACACGCCGCCCGTGGGGCTGGCGGCTTATGCCGCCGCCGCCATATCCGGAGCAGATCCCATACGAACGGGTATCCAGGGCTTCACCTACGACATTCGTACGGCGATCCTCCCATTCATGTTTATCTTCAACACTCAGTTGTTGCTCATTGGGTTGAGTGGCTGGTTTGATCTCCTGGTAACCATCTTCAGCGCGGTGACGGCCATGCTGGTCTTTTCCGCGGCCACCCAGGGTTTCTGGTTTACCAGGAGCTACAAGTGGGAATCGCTGCTGTTGCTGCTGATTACCTTCACCATGTTCCGTCCCGGCTTCTGGTGGGATATGGTCTACCCGCCAACCGAAGATCGGCCCGCCGCCGAAATCATGGAATATGTTGAGGACGTGCCGGCTGACAAACCGATTGTCCTGAAGGCCTCCGGGATGACAATCGACGGCAATGAGGTGACCACCTATGTAAGGCTTGAGATTCCTGCTGGCGAAACGCCCGGGCAGCGCCTGATGAACGCCGGCCTGGAACTCAGCCAGGATGGCGAAAGGATGGTAGTGGACTTCGTTGGTTTCGGCAGCCAGGCGGAGGCTGCCGGCATCCAGTTTGGCTGGACCATCGACGCCGTCCAGGTTGACCTGGCGCGGCCGCCGAAGGAGCTGATGTTCATTCCGGCTCTGGCTTTGCTTTGGCTTCTGGCGTTTGGCCAGTTGCGTCGGCGGGCCCGGAAGGCCGCCGCCGGCCAGCCGGCCTGATACCACGCTTGTCCATGAAAACCCGGCATTAACCCGCCGGGTTTTTTTTCTGTTAGACTGCGCCTCGAAACGGCCCGCGGTTTGTATCGCGCCGTGCCGTCACCATGTGGTCTCTGGTATAGATCACCGCTGCGGAATCAACAGGAGCCTTCCATGCCCATCGTAACCCTGCCCGATGGCAGCCATCGCAGTTTTGCCGAACCCGTAACCGTTCATGACGTTGCCGCCGATATTGGCGCTGGCCTTGCCAAAGCCGCCCTTGCCGGGAAGGTGGATGGTCAACTCGTGGACACCAGCTATCGCATTGAGAGCGATGCCGAGCTGGCGATCGTCACCGAGCGTGATGAAGACGGCGTTGATATCATTCGCCATTCCACGGCACACCTGATGGCCATGGCTGTCCAGGAACTGTTTCCAGGAGCCCAGGTTACCATTGGCCCGGTTATTGACAATGGCTTCTACTACGACTTCAAGTACGACCGCCCGTTCACCAATGAAGATCTGGCGCGGATCGAGAAGCGCATGGAAGAGCTCGCCAGGCAGGACCTCCCGGTTTCACGCTCCATCATGTCCCGTGATGAGGCGATCAGGCTTTTTGAAGAAATGGGCGAGGAATACAAGGTCCGTATCATTGAGGACATACCCGGTGACGAAGATCTGTCTTTCTACAGTCAGGGCGACTTTATTGATCTGTGCCGTGGCCCCCACGTTCCAAGCACCGGCAAGCTGAAAGCCTTCAAGCTGACCAAGGTGGCTGGCGCCTACTGGCGTGGCGACACCGGCAATGAGCAGCTTCAGCGTGTTTACGGCACCGCCTGGGGTAACAAGAAGGATCTCAAGGCGTATCTGCACCGTCTGGAAGAAGCCGAAAAACGGGACCACCGCAAGCTTGGCAAGAAGCTTGGCCTGTTCCACATGCAGGAGGAAGCGCCGGGCATGGTGTTCTGGCATCCGGATGGCTGGTCCTTGTATCAGGAAGTCGAACAGTACATGCGCCGGAAACAGAAGGCGCATGGCTATAAGGAAATCAAGACGCCGCAGGTGGTGTCGCGGACCCTGTGGGAGAAGTCGGGGCACTGGGACAAGTTCAAGGATGACATGTTCACAACCGAGTCGGAGAAGCACGACTACGCCATCAAGCCCATGAACTGTCCCTGCCACGTGCAGGTGTTCAATCAGGGCCTGAAAAGCTACAAGGATCTGCCGCTGAGACTGGCGGAATTCGGCTCCTGCCACCGGAATGAAGCCTCCGGAGCGCTGCACGGGCTGATGCGGGTTCGTGGCTTTACCCAGGATGACGCCCATATCTTCTGCGAGGAGGACGCTATCCAGCAGGAAGTGTCGGCATTTATCGAAATGTTGCACGAGGTCTACGCAGACTTCGGGTTTACCGAAATCCTGTACAAACTCTCAACCCGTCCGGAAAAGCGGGTTGGCTCGGATGAGGTCTGGGACAAGGCCGAAGCCGCCCTTGAAGAAGCGCTGAATC
>JAXHUV010000283.1:0-2738 GCA_034189445.1 Pseudomonadota bacterium | reverse complement strand
AACGATTCGATTCGGTGGCCAACAAGGCCTTGTCCAAAGGGCTGACAGTTGCCAGACGTTCCCGGGGCGAGGATCCGGCGGTTGCCCGGGTTTACCTTGGCGACACCATGGGTGAGCTGATGATGCTCTATGGCGCCAGCGATATCGCCTTTGTTGGCGGTTCATTGGTTGAGCGGGGCGGGCACAATCCGCTGGAACCGGCTGCGTGGGGTATTCCGGTATTGTCTGGCCCCCATGTCTTTAATTTTGAGCCCATTTACCAGCGGTTGAAAGTGGATGGTGGCGTTCAGCTGGTTCAGGGCGCAGAGGAGCTGTCAGGGGCGGTCAGCCATTTGATGGCAAGCCCGGAAGAGTGCAAGGCGTTCGGTCAGCGGGCGCTGGCGGTGGTCAACAAGAATCGTGGGGCGTTGGATAAGGTAGTGGCGGGCATTGTTGGAAGGCTGTGATTCCGGGCGCTCACAATCATCGCCTGGAACCATCGCCTGGAATAACGGGTAACCCGAGGGTTTACTGCATCGGGTTGTCCAGCACCTTTGTATCGTTAGCCAGGGCTTCAATGCCCAGGGCGCCTTCGCTCAGCCAGTTGTTCAATTGAAGCAGGTCTTGCGGGCTCAGGGTGCCGGCGGCCTGCTTCAGTTGCAGCGTGTTGATCACGTAGTCGTAGCGGGCGTTGGCATAATCACGCAGGGCGACATAGTAAGCGCGTTCGGCATCCAGCACTTCGACAATATTGCGGGTGCCTACCTCATATCCGGCCCGGGTCGCATCCAGTGCGCTGCGGCGGGATACGATGGTCTGCTCGAAGGCGTTGGCCGTTTCAATGTTGTTGTTGACCGTCAGGAACAGGCTGCGGGTATTGACTCGCACGTCTCGTTGCGTCGTGTTGAGATCCTGTTCGGCGGCAGTGACCAGTGAACGTTGCTGGCGAACGCCGGCCTGAGTTCCGCCGCCCATGTACAGTGGTAGGTTCAGGTTCAGGCCGATGACCGCCTGGGAGCCTTCCTGTTGGGCTGCGAAACGGCGGCCGTCATAACTCGTTTCACCGTAGGATGCCTCCAGGTCGACCGTCGGCAGGTGGCCGGACTTGGCAACCTTGAGGTTGGCTTCGCTGACATTCAGCCCATAAAGCGCTGCCTGAATGGACCAGTTCTGTTCCAGTGCCGTGGCTTCCCAGGCGGTTGGGTTCATCGGTTCTGGCCGGCCCAGGGGGAAATTCTGGCGCAAGTTTTCCATGTTTTCCGGATACTGGCCAGTCAGTCGTGCGAGCTGTTCCTTGGCCACATTCAGCTGGTTTTCCGCGGCAATGCGCTGGCTTCTTGCATCGTCGTAACTGGCGCGCGCCTCGTAGACGGCGGTGATGGCAATCAGGCCGACGTCAAAGCGCTCCTGGGCCTGTTCGTACTGGCGCCGGATGGCGGTTTCGGTCGCTTTGGCAGTGGTGACCGTGTCCTGGGCCCGAAGCACATCAAAGTAGGCCATTGAAACGTCCAGCATTAACTGCTGTTGGGCCAGGTTGTACCGGGCTTCGGCGGCTTTGGTCTCGAACTGGCTGGCGTCGAACCGGAACCAGTTGTCGGCACGAAATACCGGCTGGGTGAGCTGTACACCGTAGTTCAATGCGCGGTAGCTGTCGCCCGGGCCATTGTCGGCGTCAAAATCCGTGTGATTTCCCTCGGCGAAAGCGGCAACCTGTGGCAGCAGCGAACTTCTGCTGACATCACTGGCTGCCTGCTGTGCCTTAAACTGCGCCAGTGCCGAGGCAATGCTGGAATCGTAAGACAGTGCCTGTTCATAGGATTCCATCAGATCCAGGGAAAATGCAGGCTGGGCCGTAAGCAGGGTGATCAATCCTGGAAGTAAGTGTTTCTTCATTATTGCTCCTGATAAGCTGTCTCCCGAGCATCCGTAATCTGGATACGGTAATAGTTGGGCCATTATGGACAATTATGGTCTCCGTCTCTACACTCGTGAGTGTCATTCATTTTTGAGGCTTTGCCTCAAAACTTGTTCGCGTCTTGACGGGGTGCTGGTCTGCTTTCCAAAAAAAAACCGGGAGCAACCGGCTGAGATTGCATCGCGGAACCCGCCACCTGATCCGGCTAATACCGGCGTAGGGATTTAAGACCAGAGTGCTGGCTGGCCAGTGTTCTCCCTGGAGAGCATTCGTGTCGAAGGCTCCGTCATGCGCGACCCGACCAACAACCGAACCGGGAGCAAACCATCATGACGGACTTACCAGCCTACCTCAGCGATTCCGCCCAGGTGGATTCCGCCGCCATTGAGCCCCTGCCGGGTTCACGCAAAATTTACGTGCAGGGTAGCCGATCCGATCTGCGGGTGCCCATGCGGGAAATCACTGTGGAAGACACACCCACCGAAATGGGTGGTGAGAAAAACCCGCCGGTGGTCGTCTACGACACCTCCGGCCCCTACACCGATCCAGCAGCAACCATTGACCTGCGCAAGGGCCTCAAATCAATCCGGGCGGGCTGGATAGACGAACGAGGCGATGTGGAGCGGCTGCCTGGCTACTCTTCCGGGTTCACCCGCCGCCGCATGAAAGATCCGCAACTGGACCCGCTGCGGTTTATGGACGAGCGCAAACCCCTCCGTGCCAGGCCGGGCCATAACGTCTCCCAGATGCACTACGCCCGTCAGGGCATGGTTACCCCGGAAATGGAGTTTATCGCCATCCGGGAAAACATGAAACTGCAGGAAGCCAGGGGGCACGGGCTGCT
>JAXHUV010000282.1:0-2743 GCA_034189445.1 Pseudomonadota bacterium | reverse complement strand
CGGGTGCAGCGGTTGTTTTCGTACATTTCTTCCATCAGCCGATGGCAAAGGTAGGCGCGGATCAGCAGGCCATCGAGGCCGTCATAACGGACCAGAAGCGCCGACGGCTGGGTGAAATACCGTATCGCGGCATTCACGAACGGCTCAAACAGGTCCGCTTTGCCGGCCTCCCGGGAGCAGGTTTCAACACATTCAATCAACCTTGGTGCCATTTCGATGTATTCAACCACGAATTGGAACAGGCAGGTGGCGGGTTGGTAGCCCTCGATGACAACGGCAGATGGCAGCGCGGCAACCTTTTCGTGAAGCTGTCGGAGGAAGGTCCCGGAACGGGCTTCCTTGCGCCGCGCCTGGTCAATAATCTCTAGGACTAACTGTGGTGTCATGTCAGGAGATGCCGATGTCTGAACGAATTGAGGTCGCAAGGCGCCTCCCGTTGTTAGCAACTGATAGCAACGAGTTCCCGGGCAGGAGAAGAGGGCTGGCTACCACATCGTGCCTACCTGTTCAGATAAGTGTAGCCGAGATTTTCCCGTCTGCTTTTCCGCCACAGTGAAAATACCTGACCGTAATGTTACAGATTGAATCCGCGTCCTTTTGCGCCGCTTCCCCGCATTGCTCGTGATGATCGCTTAAATTCGACAGGCTGCGAGTCTCTTTAGTTCTTAAAATTTCATGCTTAGATTTTTTGGATTTAGCTCATTTTTTAGTCTTTTTTTGATCTGTGTCTATACTCAGATTCGAGATATCCATAGGCAGGCTTCCGCTCTGGTTTTCTGGTGTATGCGAGCGCCAGTAATACCAGTGGGGTAATGTAAAATCTGACAAGAATAACACTTGTGGAGACACAGTATGCGCGTGCACGCTCAGCGGGCAGGTGCCCTTTTAGGCGGTCTGATGTTCCCCGCCTGGTCCATGGCGGACTGGACACTGAACATGACCCCCGGGGTGACCGGCACCAGTAATGATATCTTCAGCCTTCACATGACCATTCTCTGGATCTGCGTCGTCATCGGCGTGGCGGTCTTCGGGGTCATGTTCTGGTCCATCTTCGCCCATCGCAAATCCCAGGGTCACAAGCCGGCGAATTTCCATGAGAACACCATGGTGGAAATTCTCTGGACCATCATACCGTTTGTCATCCTGGTTGTTATGGCCATTCCCGCCACCGCCACGCTGGTGGATATGTACGACACCAGGGAAGCGGATGTCGACATCAAGATCACCGGTTATCAGTGGAAGTGGCAGTACGAATACCTGGACGAAAAGTTCGGTTATTTTTCCAATCTGGCCACCCCCATGGATCAGATTCAGAACCGGCAGGCCAAGGGCGGGAATTATCTGCTGGAAGTGGATAATCCGTTGATCGTTCCGGTCGGCAAGAAGATCCGCCTCTTGCTCACCGCCAACGACGTGATCCACTCCTGGTGGGTGCCGGACTTCGGTATCAAGAAAGACGCCATTCCAGGCTTCATCAATGAGGCCTGGACCCGGGTCGACGAGCCCGGCACCTACCGCGGCCAGTGCACCGAGCTGTGCGGCCGTAACCACGGTTTCATGCCGGTGGTTGTCAAGGCTGTGCCCCAGGAAGAATACGCCGCCTGGGTGTCCGAGCAGAAAGCCGCGGCCCGGAAAGAGCGCGAGCTGACCCAGAAAGACTGGACCATGGCCGAGCTGATGGAGCGGGGCGAAAAGGCTTATCAGACCACTTGCGCCGCCTGCCACCAGGCCGATGGCAGTGGATCTCCACCGGCCTTCCCGGCACTGAAAGGCAGCAAGATTGCCACTGGAGCCAAGCCGGCGCACATCGACATCGTTGTGAATGGCAAAGCCGGCACCGCGATGCAGGCCTTTGGCGCCCAGTTGAGCGAGGTGGACCTGGCCGCAATCATTACCTATGAGCGGAACGCCTGGGGTAACAACACCGGCGATATGGTCACACCAAAAAAGATCTTTGATTACAAGAACCAGCAGTAATCAACGCCAGATTCCAGATAACAGATATCATTCGCCACAATAAATGGCGGTAACGGGGGTTTTCATGAGTGCGGTTGCAGATACCCACGCCCAGGAACATCATCACGGCCCGGCCAAGGGCTTCAGCCGATGGTTGCTGACCACAAACCACAAGGATATCGGGACCATGTACCTGATATTCAGTTTCACCATGTTCCTGCTGGGCGGGACAATGGCCATGGTTATCCGGGCGGAACTGTTCCAGCCCGGGCTGCAAATCGTGCAGCCGGAATTCTTCAACCAGATGACCACCATGCACGGCCTGACCATGGTGTTTGGCGCGGTCATGCCGGCTTTTGTCGGCCTGGCCAACTGGATGATTCCGCTGATGATCGGGGCACCGGACATGGCACTGCCACGGATGAATAACTGGAGTTTCTGGCTGTTGCCCTGCGCCTTCCTGATTCTGATGTCCACCCTGTTCATGCAAGGTGGGGCGCCCAACTTCGGCTGGACCTTCTACGCACCCCTGTCAACGACCTACGGGCCGCCGAGTACCACTTTCTTCATCTTTGCTGTCCATATCATGGGGATTTCCTCGATTATGGGCGCGATCAACGTCATCGCCACCATCCTGAACCTGCGGGCCCCGGGCATGACCCTGATGAAGATGCCGCTGTTCGTCTGGACCTGGCTGATCACCGCGTTCCTGCTGATCGCGGTGATGCCGGTGCTGGCCGGGGTGGTCACCATGATGCTGATGGACATCAACTTTGGCACCAGTTTC
>JAXHUV010000281.1:0-2765 GCA_034189445.1 Pseudomonadota bacterium | reverse complement strand
GGCACGGCCCGGCGTCACGGGAACGTCGACTGCCGGCGCTTCTGCAGGCGCGTCTTTCGCTGCTGTTTTGGCAGCGGAAGGCTTCTCGACCTTCTCCGGATCAACCTTCTCCGGATCAACCTTCTCCGGCTCGGCGTTCTCAGATTCGGGCTGCTTTGGTTCCGGCTCGGCCTTAGCGGCCTGGCTCTCGGTTACTGCCTTCTTCTCCGCTGGCTCTTGAGCCTTCTCAGGTTCTGCCGCCGCCTCGGGTTTGGCCTTCGGCGCTGGCGTCTCTTTTGATTCCGCCGGCTGCATGCCGACCTTAGGCGTTTGTCCGCTCTTCTCTTCAGGCTCCTGCCGAGGTTCGGACGTTTTTTCGGCTTTGGCCCGCTCGCCTTTTTCAGGGTTTTCGGGCTTTTCAGCTTTTTCAGCCTTCGCCTTATCCGCTTCAGGTTTTTCAACTGGCTTGTCAGCGGTTTCCTTTGCTTGTTCAGGCTTTACTTCCGGCTTGGCATCGTCACGACTTTTTTCCGGCTGGGTGTCCTTCTGATGCTTCTCGCCGCGGGCGGCTTTACGATCCGCTGGTGAGGAAGCCGGTGCCTCAGACGGAGAGCCGTCACGGTTGCGCTGGCGACGTGGCTTGCGGCGCTTTTCGTCAGAGCCGGTTTTGTCAGCTTGGCCAGGTTTGGCCGAGCTATCCTGCAGGCCCTGATCCTTCTGGTCCTTCTGGTCGCGGTTATCTTTCTGGTCTGGCTGGGGCTTGTTGCGGGCACGGCCCTTGTTATCGCCTCCGCGGTTATCCGGCGCTTTGTTGTCTGACCCCTGGCGATTCTGGTTGCCACGGCTCTGGTCATCATTGCGGTTGCGTCCGCGCCCACGGTTGTCGTCACCACGGCCCTGCTGGCCGCCCTGGCGACGGTCGTTACCAGTGCGGCTGCCGCCTGAACGCTGGTCGTCTCCGCGGGCCACCCGGGATTTGCGACGATCCTGGCGGCCCTGACTGCGACGATCCTCGCGCTGGCTCTTGCTCAGGTCGGGATTTTCAGTCTGTTGCCCTTCCTCGTCACTGAAGAAACCGGCGATCTTGCGACCGAGCCGGCGGAACAGGCCTTCCTCCTGTTCGTCCGCTTCATCTGTTTTCCGGGTTGCCGGGGCGGGCGCTGGAGCGCTGGGCCGGATGGCCTTGACTGCAGCCTGCTCGCGAACCGGTTTCTCCGGGGCCGGGGCCTCAAAGATTTCCTCTTCACGCTCGCTGTATTCCTGGGCTACCTGGTGGCTGGAAATGTGCTCGGGCGTGGTTTCATCCTGACGCATTCGTAGGATTTCGAAGTGGGGCGTTTCCATGTGCGGAACTGGAACCACCACCACGCTGACTTCCTGCAGGGCCTCAATGTCGGCCAGTTGCTTGCGCTTCTCGTTGAGCAGGAAAGTGGCGACGGAAACCGGAACAACGGCTCGTACTTCGCCGGTCTTGTCCTTCGAGGATTCCTCGTAGATCAGCCGCATGATGCTCAGGGCGAGGGACTCGATGCCGCGAATCGTGCCCTGGCCTTCACACCTGGGGCAGACTTCGCTACGGGTCTCACCGAGGGAGGGGCGCAGGCGCTGCCGGGACATTTCCAGCAGGCCAAACCGGGAGATCTTGCCCACCTGGACCCGGGCCCGGTCGATTTCCAGGGCCTCGCGCATCTTCTGTTCCACTTCCCGCTGGTGTTTGGCGGGTGTCATATCGATGAAGTCGATGACAATCAGGCCGCCCATGTCACGCAGGCGCAACTGGCGGGCGATTTCCTCGGCCGCTTCAAGGTTGGTCTGGAACGCGGTTTCCTCGATGTCCTGGCCCTTGGTGGCGCGGGAGGAGTTGATGTCGATGGACACCAGGGCTTCGGTGGGGTCAATTACGATAGAACCGCCGGAAGGTAGTTTTACTTCCCGCTGGAACGCCGTTTCGATCTGGCCTTCAATCTGGTACCGGCTGAACAGGGGGATTTCATCCTTGTACAGCTTGATCTTGTTTT
This sequence comes from Pseudomonadota bacterium, assembly GCA_034189445.1. Classification (GTDB taxonomy): domain Bacteria; phylum Pseudomonadota; class Gammaproteobacteria; order Pseudomonadales; family Oleiphilaceae; genus Marinobacter. Next base: position 768 of record JAXHUV010000281.1, on the reverse strand, counting down.
CGAAGGTGGGCATGACCGCACGAACGAAATTCAGAACGTCTTCATGGACGCCGTTGGCGTCAATCAGAACCTCGCCGATATCCTGGCGAAGGTAGTCACGAATGGCACGGATGACAACGTTGCTTTCCTGGTGAATCAGGAAGGGGGCTTTGCGTTCTCCCGCAGCCTGAGTGATGGCTTCCCAGAACTGCACCAGGTAATCCAGATCCCACTGGAGTTCTTCGGTGCTACGGCCGATACCGGCGGTACGAACGATGATGCCCATGGATTTCGGCACCTGAACATCGTTCATGGCGTCTTTGAGCTGGGCCCGCTCGTCGCCCTCAATTCGGCGGGAAATGCCGCCGGCACGGGGGTTGTTGGGCATTAACACCAGATAACGGCCGGCAAGGGAAATGAAGGTGGTCAGGGCTGCGCCTTTGTTGCCACGCTCTTCCTTGTCGACCTGGACGATGACTTCCTGCCCCTCGGAGATTACGTCCTTGATGTTGATCTTGCCCTCAATCTGGCCGGGCGACTTCTTGAAGTACTCCCTGGCGATTTCCTTCAGCGGCAGAAAGCCATGCCGATCGGCGCCGAAATCCACAAAGGCGGCCTCAAGGCTGGGCTCAACGCGGGTAATGCGGCCTTTGTAGATGTTGGCTTTCTTTTGCTCGCGGGAGCTGGATTCGATATCAAGATCAAACAGACGCTGGCCGTCAACCAGGGCGACGCGCAACTCTTCGGGATGAGTTGCATTGATAAGCATTCTTTTCATGGAAAGAAAGA
>JAXHUV010000280.1:0-2785 GCA_034189445.1 Pseudomonadota bacterium | reverse complement strand
GAGCCCAGGGTTCTGTTTTCGCAAAGCCACAGTATCGCCCCCAAGCTAATGAGTTGCTGACAGCCGTTTCCGGCTCCAGTCCAGCCTACCTGATCACGGGCGGCATTCCTGACCACGCGGGCACTGGGAACTGTCTCGTGTCCGGTGATTGTTTTCTGCTAATCGTGAGCAATACGCTATGTATATGGAAATTCCCATTCGGAAGCCGTCGGGTACCTCTGATGAGCATTCCGATGCGCCAGGACACCCTGACCGGGAAAAGGTGATTACCTTTGATAATCCCGACGATTATGCGCTGAGCATCCGCGCCTCGGCGCTGGTTCTGAGTGACCCCAAGTCCCGCAGGCTTCATGACCGGCTGCGTCGCATTGCCCCCAGCGATGCTACTGTACTGATCGTCGGTGCCACCGGAACCGGTAAGGAGCTGGTCGCCCGGGAAACGCACCGGCTGAGCCATCGCTCCCGGGAGCCTTTCCTGGCGGTAAACTGCGGTGCCCTGCCGGAAAACCTGCTGGAAAGCGAACTGTTTGGCCATGAAAAAGGTGCCTTTACCGGCGCCATCGGTCAGAAGCCGGGCTGGTTCGAGGCCGCCAACAGCGGCACCCTGTTTCTTGATGAGATCGGGGACTTGCCGCTGAGTGCGCAGGTCAAGCTGTTACGAGTGCTTCAGGAGCGGGAGGTCACCCGGGTTGGCGGCCGCCGGCCCATTCCGGTCGACGTTCGTCTGGTTGCCGCCACCAACGTACCGCTGGCGGAGGCGGTTCGTGCGGGCCGGTTCCGGGAAGACCTGTTTTACCGGCTCAATGTCGCGCCGGTGCGCCTGCCGGCACTCAAGGACCGGCCCGGGGATATCCTTCCTTTGTGCCGGCATTTTCTGCTCAAGTACAGCAAACGACTGGGCCTGGGCCAGATCGGGTTGTCACCGGAGGCCGCAAGACTCCTGGAGGCCTACAGCTGGCCCGGCAATATCCGGGAGCTGGAGAATGTCATCCATCATGCACTGCTGATCATACGCGGGCGGGAAGTGAAACCGGATGACCTCATCCTGGCAGGCCGGGTGCATCAGAACCCGGTTATGCCGCCGCACTCCGGTCACGCTGAAGGAAGTGCGGAAGACCACGGCCGCCCGGTATCACCCACCAACCGGGCCGAGGCCTTTCAGCAACTGGAGGTTGCGCTGGATGCCCTGCTGGATTCGAAAACACCCGGGATCCTCGACACCATCGACCGCAAAGTCGTTGAGTGTGCCTTTGACCGGGCCGAAGGCAACCAGGTAAAGGCGGCCTCCCTGCTGGGGGTAACCCGCAACGTTCTGCGCCATCGCCTGAAACGTTATGATCTTCTCGGCTGAGAAGCCGGTCACGCATCAGCGATGCTGCAATGAAGCCTGGGAGATCTGGCTCTCCGCGGGCACACTTCGGGTCAGCCAGACATTGCCGCCGATCACCGCCCCCCGGCCGATGGTAATTCGCCCGAGAACAGTAGCGCCGGCGTAGATCACCACATCGTCTTCGACAATAGGGTGGCGGGGCTCGCCTTTGGTCAGTGCGCCGGTCTCGTCTTTGTTGAAGCGCACCGCACCGAGTGTCACGTTCTGGTAAAGGCGCACCCGATCCCCAAGAATGGCGGTTTCCCCGACCACCACGCCGGTGCCGTGGTCAATGAAAAACGAGCGCCCGATGGTGGCACCGGGGTGAATGTCGATACCGGTGGCGGAATGGGCTTTCTCGGCGATGATTCGCGCGATCATCGGCAGGCCGGCCCGATAGAAACCATGGGCGATCCGGTGATGGATAATGGCCAGGACGCCGGGATAGGAAATCAGCACCTCGTCCACGCAGGTGGCTGCGGGGTCGCCATGGTAGGCTGCAAGCACGTCGTCATCCAGTTGCCGTCGCAGTGCCGGCAGTTGTTCCAGCAGTTTGCTGACCTGGCCACTGGCCTGATCCTTGAGGGTAGGCAAGTTCTGCTGACCCCGATCAAGGTACTGGAGCTCCAGCGTTACCTGGCTGACCAGTTCCCGTTCCACATTACCCAGCATGTAGGCGACGAAATGGTCTTCCCGCTCTTTGGTCAGATCCGGCGGACCAAGGCGCATGGGAAACAGGATGGCGCAGAGGGTGTCCATCGTTTGATGAACGGCCTGATGCGACGGCAGCTCACGGCTGCCCAGGTCCAGTTCCCGGCCCTGGCGCTCGCGCCAGTCATGGCGGGCCAGGCGCAGCTCGCCCGTGATTTTATCGATAAGACGCTTACCGGATGGCAAAAGACTCTCTCCTCAGATGGCGTGGCTTTGGCTGAGCACCTCAAGCAGGTCATTACGAACCTGGGTAGTCTGAAGCAGATCATACCCGTCCATTAACGTAACATCAGCAACATCAGATTCTTCATCATACCGTGATCCGCCGACGAAGACGGCCAGCTCGTTCTTGCCGAATCGATACCAGTCATGGCCATGAGTAATCGGCTGGGTTGCCACCATTACCAGGGGAGCGCCGGCATAGACCGAGTCGTCGAGCCACTGGTCGCAATCCACCAGCCGGGCGCGCCGCGTGCTCCCGGTTTGCCGGGTCCAGTAAAGGTCGGTGCTGCCATGGGCAAACATCACGTCGCCAATGGTGAGCAGGAAATTGAAGGTTCCGTGGGTGGCAATATCCGCGGCAACGCGGCGAATTTCGCCAGCCAGCGCGTCAAGCCCGGGCCGGGTGTCACCGAAGGTGGCCACCAGTTCCGACAGCAACAGGCCGAAAGCGGCTTCGCTGTCGGTTTCGCCATTGGGTTTGAA
>JAXHUV010000028.1:0-17628 GCA_034189445.1 Pseudomonadota bacterium | reverse complement strand
GTCTGCAGGGAAGGCCCGGTACCATCGAGAGTGAAGTGAGCGTGGCGGGTTGCCGCACAGTTCGGAATAATTGCGACCGGCTTGTTGGCCGCGTGGGTAGGATAATCTTTCACCTTCACATCCAGAACGGTGGTCAGGCCACCGAGACCCTGGGCGCCAATACCCAGGTCGTTAACCTTATCGAACAGCTCCAGGCGCAGCTCTTCAGCGCGATTGGAGGCACCACGGTCTTGCAGATCATGAATATCGATCGGATCCAGCAGGGATTCCTTCGCCATTTCCATGGCTTTCTCGGCGGTGCCTCCAATACCAATGCCCAGCATGCCCGGCGGACACCAGCCGGCCCCCATCTGCGGCACCATTTTCAGCACCCAGTCGACAACGGAGTCCGAAGGATTGAGCATGGCGAACTTGGACTTCGCCTCCGAGCCGCCGCCCTTGGCGGCAACATGCACCTCCACCTTGTCACCCGGCACCATCTTGTAGTGGATAATGGCCGGCGTGTTATCGCCGGTGTTCTGACGCTTGCCATCCGGGTCCGCCAGAATGGATGCCCGCAGAAGGTTATCCGGATGCGTGTAGGCCCGGCGCACACCCTCGTTAATCACCTCATCCAGCGGCAATTCGCAATCCCACTGCACGTTCATGCCAATGTTCACGAAAACCGTGACAATACCGGTGTCCTGGCACAGCGGCCGGTGACCCTGGGCACACATGCGCGAATTAATCAGGATCTGGGCCATGGCATCTTTGGCGGCCTGGGATTCTTCCTTCTGGTAGGCCTCATAGACGCCCTGGATAAAATCCTTCGGGTGATAGTAGGAAATAAACTGCAGCGCGTCCGCTACGCTTTCAATCAGGTCGTCCTGGCGGATTACGGTGGTCATAGGCGCCTCATCAGCTAGCTTATGGTGTATCGTCAAAAATCAGGAGGCATGAGTTTACCAGAAAATTTGTTTGAACCAGCAGCCGAACAACACATGCCATACTGTCGCTATAGTCATAGAGACAGAAATTGGCTTACAGCGCTGGCTACAATTTCAGACAAACAGTTTCAAGCAGAACAGGCTACTGACAACGGGCTTACCGGATCAGACCGGCCCCGTGAGCTGCCGAACATAACAACACAACAACAGGAAAAGGTTTCACCCATGTTCAAGAAAACTCTGATAAGTCTTGCCGTGGCGTCTTCCCTTTGGCTTACAGGCTGCTTTGATAGCGGCGGCACGGGAGCGAATGCTGATCCGGATTTTTCCATCAGCAACCCCAACTTTTCGGGAAAAACCTGGCCTCTCTTCAGCCCTGTAGATGGAAACGTCCCGGTTCCATCAGACCTGAACTTTGATCAGGACGCTCAGGATGGTTCGTTTGGCGTTGTCGGAGACATGAGCAACCCGGTTATTTACGCCCTGAACAACCTCAGCGGTGCTTCTACCGTTGCACCGGCGGTAATTCATTTCAGTGGCGATATCGACCCTGACTCCGTGGATTCAAGGGCTTTCGTTGCCAATCCCGACCCGGAATCCCCGCTCCCTGTGATCCCCAATCCCAACCAGAACGTTTTCCTGATCGAGCTGGCCTATGCCAGCGGTGAGCCTGTGCGCGGCCTGTCCATACAGGAACCACCCACTATTCCGCTGGCGATCACCTTTCAAGTGGCAGCCGGATTGAACCCGCTCGGTTCGGGTACTGATCTTGATGGCCGGAACCAGCTACAAGCGGTTCAACACCTTGCATCGCTCCAGGCGTCGCCACAATACGACCACGACGTGGTTGAACTGGACGGTGACTCGGCCATCCGCATTCGCCCCAACAAGCCACTGAACCCACTCAGGCGATATGTGGTTGCCGTTACTGACGGCGTGACCGATATCAACGGCGATCCCATCGTCGGCTCGCCTACCTATCAGCAGCTCAGCATTGAAGGGGCCCCGACCGGTAACGATGCCCTCGAGCCGGTTCAAACCCTGATCAATAGCTTCTGGGAAAATATCAGCACCAACTACTTCGCGCTGAACAACAGCTCACGTGGGGCTCTGGGCCTGCCGACCCTGGATGACGGCAACATTGCCCTCTCCTACAGCTTTACAACCAGTGAAGACAAGAAGGTGCTGAGCCACATTGCCAATCCCGCCAACTGGATCGCGGATCAGCTCAAACGCTCTGTCACCGTCGGAGCGGCTGGCGCGGCAATAGAGAATGGCGCTGAAGATTTCGGGGTGGTATCCGGTGCGGTACGCACGACTTTGGCGAATTTCAAGCCGAGTGTGGCGCTGGGCAACGCCGGTTTGGTGAGCTGCGACGAAGCGCCATTCGTAGTAAATGCAAATCCGCTGGTGACCGTGGAAGATCAGTTTCTCTGCACAGCAACGCTCGTGAAGGGATCGCTGGATGGCACCCTGAACAGCCTGAATTTTTCCTTCCCGCAACCAGAACCTCGCGATGTCAAGATCACAAGTACCGAGAACGCTCTTGCCGTGTCCTCCGTTTTGTCTCAGTTAAACGGCCTTGAGACGGTTGATGTGCACCAGGGTTACATTTCCCTTCCGCAGTACATTGCTGTGCCCGATGCCACACAAACCGGAGAGGCATCGACAATCCGCACGCAAAGTTGGCGCCCCGATGTGCCTTTGGCCGGCGTCCTTGGTGAAGCGCTGGGGGCCCCCATTCCCCAGGAAAACGCGGATGTAAGCACCGTTCTCAATTACAACTTCCCGTTCCCGAGTCTGCAGGGGGAAGTGCAGGTACCACTGCTCGTGATCACGCCCGATGGTGCTGATCCGGAAGCAGCAGGCTCCAATCTCATTCCCGTCATTTTCCAGCATGGGATTACCACGGATCGCAGTGCCGCTCTGGCATTCGGCAGCCAGTTGGTAGCAGCCGCAAAGGGCCAGGGTCTCAATCTTGCAGTTTTCGCGATTGACCAGCCGCTCCATGGTGTCTCTCCCTTCACTGCAAAGGAGCAGGAGGAGCTGGCACTATCCCTGCTTGTTGCCGGGGGGATTATTGAGCCCTTCGAGGAAAATGCAAACGGAGAGCCTGTACTCACCCAGGGACAGGCAGCCACCCTTGCCGCTGTCATTGATGGAACCTTCAAGTTCAGCGCCGTGTTGCAGATCCAGGAGCAACTGGATGCCGTCAACCCGAGCGGTGCTCCCAGTCTGGGCATAGCAGATCCGAACGATCCAGCTCAGCTTCAGACGGCAATAACTGCTGTTCTTGCTGGTAATGCGGGCCCCGAAGCCCGGGGCTCTCTTGAAAACGCCATCACCCTGGAAAGAACCGTCGCGAACGCCGGCAGCACCATCCCGGGACTGGCACCGGTCAGCACCGCAACCGGCTTTGTGGAAGGTGTGAACGAGCGGCACTATGGCTTCACCGCCGGGCCTGACGGCAACCCGATTGCCATGGATTTTGAGGCGGGCGTTGGCAGCTCTGGTTCCTTGTTCATCAACCTGACGAACTTCATTAACAATCGTGACATTCTGCGTCAAGGTGCTGTTGACCTCATGAACCTGACAGCAACCGTGAACAACCTGCCGGGCATCGCGTCGACTGGCGTTACCTTTATCGGGCACTCCCTGGGTTCTCTTAATGGTGGCGCATTCGTCGGCGCATCGACCGCCAGCGGAAATCCGGACCTGTTTGTCTCAGGAACCCACCTGCTGACACCGGTTGCTGGCCTCACTCGCCTGCTTGAAAACTCACCCAGCTTCGCACCCACGATTCTCGGCGGGCTCCGGGCCGCTGCAGGATTATCCCAGGGTGACGCAAACCTCGAAACCTTCCTGAATGTGAATCAGGCAAGCTTTGATTCGGTTGACCCGATAAACTTCGCCTCTGAGCTGGCAGTTTCGAACACCATACTGGCTCAGGTAGCAGGCGACAGGACAACGCCAAACGCAGCAGATACGCGTTTTGGTGAGGACAAGGGCCCGCTGGAGATTACCTTCCCGAATGGCTTGACGGTCCGTTCGCCCGCAGCTCCGCTCTCCGGCTCTGAGGCTCTGGCTGCCATAATGGCTGCGGCTCCCACCGCCTCGCCTCTGGCTACGCCTATGATCACCCGTTATCAGGAGGGCGTGCATGCTACCCCGGTGCTGCCTCAGGCAGAAATCGCGGAAGCTGGCGATGTACTCAAGAACCGCACCATTGCAAGCGGCGGAGAGGTCATCGTGTCGGCAGAAAACGCGCAGGCAACCTTCGGAACAATGATTCAGCAGACTCTTGAACTAATAGGAAGCTCGGTACCGATGCGCTGATAAACAGCGACAGCATCCACCGAGGATGAGATAAACCAGAACCTGCTGCTGCCTGGTGGCGAGATTACCATCAGTAACTGATAGCAGGCCTGAAAGAAACGAGGCCAGATCGTTATGGAACAGGCTCCGGTGCCGGGCACCGGAGCCTGTTTTTGGGTCCGCCCTCAGGTCTAAAGGAACTGATCGTTATCAGCTCCCAACATTTTTCCAATGCGAGAGGTTTCTGATGGGGTTTTCTCAAACTTGATCGGAAACCCGATCTGCGGCTGTTGAGTGCCGTCTCCCCTATCAACGCCAATCACCATCTCCCTTGCCTTGAGCTGCGGGTGCTCGGCAGCCTCCGAAATGGTCAGAACCGGCTCCACACAGGCATCCTGGTCGGCAAAGATCGCCTGCCACTCAGCGAGGGGTTTTGCTGCAATTTTTTCCTTGAGGGCCACTTTTAGTTGCTGCTGATCCCCGGGCTTCTGACTCATGGCGAGGCTTTTCATGTCCGGAATCCCGAGGGTGTCGCAAAGGCGAGAGGAAAATTGGGGTTCAAGGCTGCCCACCGAGAGCCAACGGCCGTCGCTGGCCTGGTAGTAGTCGTAGAATGAGCCCCCATTGAGCAGCGCGCTCTCTGGCTTCTGCTCCTGACCGCCAGCCAGGCAGGCCGCCCCGGCCATGGCGTTCAGCGCAAAGGCTGCATCGGTCATGCTGATATCAACAAACTGCCCTTCTCCGGTTTGCTGTCGATGTATCACCGCAGCCAGAATGCCCATAACGGCATGGTGGGAGCCGCCCGCCACGTCCGCGATCTGGATGCCCATCGGTGGCGGCCCGCTGTCGGCACGACCACAGTGGCTGCTGACGCCCGCCAGGGAGAGATAATTGATGTCGTGGCCCGCACGATTCCTGTAGGGGCCGGTCTGGCCGTAACCGGTGATGGAGCAATAGATAAGGCCAGGATTCACAGCCTTCAGAGCTTCGTAGCCAATGCCAAGCCGGTCCATCACCCCCGGACGAAACTGCTCCACGACAACGTCATACTGGTTGACAAGCTCCAGGACTTTCTCCCGGCTCCCCTCCTCTTTGAGGTTGAGCCCGAGAGACTTTTTGCCACGGTTCAGAAATCCGTGAGTCGTGCTCACGCCAGCATCGTGGGGTGGCATTACCCGGGTCAAATCCACCCTATCCGGCGCCTCGATACGTAACACCTCCGCACCCATATCCGCCAGCAACATGGTGGCATAGGGTCCGGGCAACAGGGTACTGAAATCCAGAACTTTCAGCGCAGTCAGGGGGCCCGCCATGATGGTCTCCTTTTCATAATCAGAGTTGTCCAAATAATGTTCGATTTTCTTCACGCCGCCCGGTTCTGCCAGTGGCGCCAACTGTCGGTTCCGTCATTCCGATTGGCCGTTTCTGCCAGCCCGGTCAAGGCGCCTGCAGCGTGCGGATCAGTTGCCCCAGTGTCTCGGCAACTTCCTGGGCCTGTTCCCGATTCTCAGCCAGTTGGAGCAGGCGGGAGCCATCCCTGGGATCATAGACCCAGCAGGTCGAAACAGCTGCTTCGCAACGCCATTCAACCTGGGGGTTAATGCCAAATACCGGCATTGGCTCCGCGCTTCGCAGTATCCGGCCGTTCTCGGACCGTCGTATTTCCTGAATCTGTATTTCGTCTCCCTGGATGCCAAGGCGATATTCCACATCTGCTGGCCGGTCCAGCCGAACCACCGCCTGATCACGACGCCAGCCAGCCAGTTCAAGGAGACTGTTGATATGAAGCACCAACGCCTCGCGGTCTGAATCCGCCAGATATAGCTTGCGCAGGGATTTAATCCGGCCCTCACCCGCGGGCTCAATGATCGCGACCTGTTCACTCTCACCGGCAGCCTGCGGCGCCCGGGCGTTCTGCTTCCTGGTCTTTTCAATAGTGGTGATCAACTGCAGGGATTCCTGATAATGAGCACCTTCAGTACCGGCACGGCTCACATAGGTTTCAAGGGCAGACTGGGCTTCATTCAGGAGGGAAGACTGCAACATTACCCGGCCCCGGTAAAAGTAGTAGTCGGCTGGCTTTTCCCCCTCCAGTTGCTGCAACCGGTTCAGATACCCGGCAGCCTCCCCCCAGTTATCGGCGACGATTGCCGCTTCGGTGGCGAGCATCAACCTACGGGTTTCATGCTCAGGCGCCAGCGCAAGCACCGGCCCTGCCAGCAGCAAAGAAGCCAGGGCGGCTCCCAGGGCAAAACAGCGACCTGTTCCAAATGATACTGCCATGGCATCTACTCCTGCTCGTTATCCGCACCAATCGCCTGTTCTTCTCGATCAGGCTGGCCGTTGTCCTCGATGTTACGGAACGCCTCATCATCGTCTACTTCAGCCTGATCCATTATCCCTTTCGGCAATTCCTTTTTGACCCGAACACCCAGCTCGACAAACCGATTGGCCTGGGAGATCAGATTGCCACGCCCGCGGGTCAAGGTATTCATGGCCGAGTCGTAGGTGCCCTGGGCGGTATGCAACTGGGTGCCCAGGCGCTCCATCGCCTCCACAAACACCCTGAGTTTGTCATAAACCGCGCCCGCCCGCTCAGCGATTCGCCGGGCGTTCTGGCTCTGGCGCTCGTATCGCCAGATATTCTCAATGGTTCGCAATGTTGCCAGCAAAGTTGTTGGAGTTACCACAATGATCTTTCGCTCGAAGGCTTCTGAGAAAAGGTTGTCGTCCTGTTGAAATGCTGCCACAAAAGCGGGTTCTATCGGCATGAACAGCAGCACGAAATCCGGAGAATGCAAGCCATGGAGCTGGCTGTAATCCTTTTCACTGAGGGCCCGAATGTGATTTCTCACGGCCTCGACATGCTGCTTGAGCGCTTCCTCCCTGGCCCCCGAATCCTCGTCTTCCGTTACCCACTGCTGGTAGGCCACCAAGGAAACCTTGGAATCGATAATCAGGTTGCGGCTGTCCGGAAGATGCACAATGACATCTGGCCGGTATAGCTGATTGTCGCTGTCCCGGTAGCTGCCCTGGGTATCGTATTCCACCCCCTTGCGCAGACCGGACTTCTCCAGTACCCGCTCAAGGATCAGCTCGCCCCAGTTGCCCTGAATTCTCTTGTCGCCCTTCAGCGCCCGGGTCAGGTTGGATGCTTCCTCGGTTATCTGGCGGTTCAGGTCCTGCAGGGATTTGATCTCACTGCGCAAGGCCTGACGGTCACGGGTTTCAGTGGTATAAACGTCCTCGACCCGCTTGCGGAAGTCCTGCAACTGATCCCTGAACGGGTTCAGCAGGGTATCCAGGCTGGTGCGGGTCTGCTGGCTGAAACGCTCGCTCTTCTGCTCGAAAATCTTGTTGGCAAGGTTCTCGAACTCCTGCTTCAAGGCATCGCGGTTGCGCTCAAGCAGCTCCAGCTTTTCATTGGCGGATCGACGTTCCTTATCAATGATCACTTCCTGCTCCCGAAGCGCAACACGGGCCTCGCCCAGCTCCCCGGAAAGCTCGTCGGTTTTTTTCTGCAGGCTCTCACGCTCACTTTCAAACTGTGCCAGGCGCTGTTTTCGGCTCTCCAGATCCGATTCAAGCCCGGCCAGCCGGTTTTCGAGGCTTGCAGCGCGCTGTCGCCACTGTTCGATATCCGTTTCAAGGCGGCCATTTCTGCCCCGAAGCCCGGTCAGGTCCAGCCCAAGCTGTTCTTTCCGTTGAGCAACCAGGGCCAGCTCATGCTCGGCGCTATTCAACGCTTTCTCAACAGAGGCTTTTTCAGCCTTCAACGCCTCACTACCAATAACGAGGTTGTTTTTGTCCGCTGCTGATTTGGCCAGGAGGGTGAGCAGCCCGATTACCACAACGACTAACGCAACCATCAACCCCGCCATCAGGTCAGGCCGGGACAACATTATTTCGGTGATGGCTTCAGGCACCTTGCACTACTCCTGTTGAGGTTCTGTGTTTGATTGAACGGTCGATAACGCGCTCCCTTTGTTGCAGAATAGCCCAGCAGCCTTAAGCCCGAAAGGCTGCTGGCCCACGCCCCCCTTAACCATCTGTAAATCGACCACACAAGTTGGATGTTGTACTCTGCCCTTCCTTTTTCATCCGATTTCACACGCACAGACCGTCACCATCGCCCGACCCCGGGCGTGACAAACTGCCAGTTCAGAGGTTATTCATGGACTTTAAATGTTTTCGGGCTGGACTGCCGAAGCTTTCCGTCACCTTGCTTGCAGGCATTTTTCTCCTGACGGGTTGTTCGGCAGACCGCTATTTCATGGTTCCAAAAACTGATCTGAATGAGCTCCAGGGGTCCATCAAGAGTCAACGCGCGACTCTCGTTACCATGGAAGAAAACGCAACCGCCCGACACGAACAAGCCCTCGATCACAACCAATCAGCAACACAAACCATACTGGACGCGATTGCCACCCAGGTGGAAAAACCCGAATGCCCGCCGTTACAGGCCCGGAAGCAATGCCCCGCAACAGACAACTCGAAAGGGCGCGCAGATCGGCTCAAGGGGAAAGTCATTGTCGGTGAGGTGGAAAACTTCTATCTCGCCGAGCCCGGATTGATCTACAAAGCCCGAATTGACAGCGGTGCTGAAACTTCCTCCATTGATGCCCGCAACATCACCCGGTTTGAAAGGGATGGCAGCAACTGGGTGCGCTTTGATGTGCCTGTTCCCGGTGACGACACCTTCGTGACCCTGGAAAAAGAGATTTCCCGGCGCGTTCGTGTGATCCAGGCCAGCTCTGAAGAAGCTGAACACCGTGTCGTTGTCGAGCTTCAGTTTTTTATGGGTGATCACCAGCAGGTGGCGGAGTTCACACTGGCCGACAGAACCAACCTGACCTACCAGGTTTTGGTCGGCCGCAATATTTTGCGTGACGTCATGCTGGTCGATGTCGGCAAGGAGTACGCAACCGAGCTGCCTGAATCCATCCGCAACAGCAACGGGAACGAATCGTGACCACCCGCTCGCGCCTGCCTTTTTACATTGCCGTCTTCCTTCTGATCGCCGCGGGCATTTCCCTGGCCGTCTGGAGACACATTGAGCTTGGCATTCCCTGGCTGACAGGCGAGCAGCGTCCTGTCTGGATGATCGAGGCCCGGGTTGATTTCGACGCAGGCAACAACTCAGTGCTTGCCAGCCTCAATATACCCGAGCAGCCACCGGGCTTCCGCATCCTGACCGAACAGGCAGCGTCACCCGGCTACGGCTTCTCTATCATCGACAGCTCCGGTAGCCGCCGGGCGGAATGGAGCAAGCGGGAAGTCTCGGGGCCACAAACCCTGTATTTCAAGGCCCAGTTCATTCCGGATCCGAATGCCCAGCCTGAAACTCCGGCCCGGAGGCCGAAAACTCCCAGAACCTTCTGGGAAGAGCCCCAGGCAACGGCTGTGCAGGAAATTCTTGATCAAGCAAAAACCCGCTCAAGCACGCCGGAAAGCATGACCCGCGAGCTGATCCGGCTGATGCAGCCCGACACCCGGACACAGAACACAACACTGCTTGTATCTGAGGAAAACTATCTGGATCTTCTGGTCAACATGCTGAACCACAGTGGCATTGCCGCCAGGATAGCGGATGGGCTGAGACTCGAGGATGCCCGCAGACGGCAGCATCTGATGCCTTACCTTCAGATCTTCAACGGCGATCAGTGGCTCACCTTCAACCCAAAAACCGCCGAACAGGGTGTGCCTGATGACCTCTTGCTATGGCGCCAGGGTTCTGCCTCATTACTTGACGTGGTAGGCGGAGAGAACTCCGACGTCAGCTTTTCCATGCTTCGGCAAACCGTTCCCGCCCTTCAACTGGCAGCTATGGAATCCGCCTCCAACGGCCTTGGCTTCCTGAGTTTCCATGAGTTGCCCATTGAGGAGCAGAGCATGTTCCGGATGTTGTTACTTCTGCCCCTGGGTGCACTGATGGTGGCTTTCATGCGGATTGTCATCGGCATCCGCACCTCTGGCACCTTCATGCCCGTGCTTATCGCGGTAGCGTTCGTCCAGACGACCCTGGTACCAGGATTGGTCGCTTTCCTGTCGGTGGTGGCCATCGGTCTTCTTATGCGCGGCTACCTTTCCAGCCTCAACCTTCTTCTGGTTTCGCGGATATCCGCATTGATCATACTGGTTATATTCATTACCGCCGGACTCAGCATCATCGGCTATCAGATGGGATTCAATACCGGTATGACAGTCACCTTTTTCCCAATGATAATTATTGCCTGGACCATTGAGCGCATGTCCATTCTCTGGGAGGAAGAGGGCGCCCACGAGGTCATGATTCAGGGAGCTGGCAGCCTGTTTGTGGCCATCAGTGCTTACCTGCTGATGAGCGCACCACTAGCCGGCCATCTCACCTTCAACTTCCCGGAGCTGCACCTTGTCATCCTCGGGCTGATCCTGTTGATGGGCCAGTATACCGGTTACAAGCTCAGCGAGCTGCGGCGCTTTACGCCAATGAAGGCCTACGACTGACATGGACTGGATATCACCGCGAGCGCTTAAGCGCCTGGGAATGCTCAATATGAACCGGCGCAATGTCGACTACATTGCCCGGTACAACGAACGTTCTTCCTACCCTCTGGTGGACAACAAACTGAAGACCAAGCTGGTGGTTGCCGAGTACGGCGTAAAAACCCCAAAACTGCTCCAGATTGTTCGCCAGCAGCATGAAATATCGCATTTCCGCGAAATGGCCGAGGATCTGGCAGGTTTTGCCATCAAGCCGGCAAAAGGCTCTGGTGGAAAAGGCATTACCGTCATTATCGGGCGGGATGGTGAGGAATACATCAAGGCTTCCGGTTCGCGCGTGGATTCGCCATTCCTGGAGCGTCATCTCACCAACATTCTGGCCGGGCTCTACTCACTCGCGGGTACTCCGGATGTCGTGATCGTGGAAAATCTCGTAGAGTCCGCTCCATCACTGGCGAGGTATTCTCACCAGGGTGTGCCGGACATCCGGATTATCGTCTTCCAGGGCTACCCCGTGATGGCCATGCTGAGACTGGCCACAACCGCATCAGACGGGAAGGCAAACCTTCATCAGGGCGCTGTCGGCGTTGGTTTGGATATCGGTTCCGGTCGAGGCCTGAACGCGGTTCAGTTCAACCGCCCCATTACCCTGCACCCGGACACCGGCCTGGCGCTGGAAAACATCCAGATTGAAGCCTGGGACGAGATGCTGGAAATGGCTTCCCGTTGCTACGAGGCAACCGGGCTTGGCTACATGGGGGTCGACCTGGTGGTGGATAGCAACGAAGGGCCACTGCTGCTGGAACTGAACGCCCGACCCGGGCTGGCGATCCAGATGGCAAATGGTCGGGGCCTGCTGCCTCGCCTGCGGGCCATCGAAAGCCTGAAACGGCCCCACTTCACCCCCGAAGAACGAGCCAGGTACGCCATGGAGACCTTCGCAAGTCTCTGATCAAACCATCAAGCAACAAAAAACCGGAGCTGAAGCCCCGGTTTTTTGTTGTCGATCATGCTCAGCTTAGCTCGCCTCTGGAAATCAGAAGCTTGCGTTCTTGACTCAAGCCCTTGAGCAGCCCCCAGGTCATGATCAGAAGAACGATCGTGAAAGGCAGCCCGGCACTGATCGCTGTTGCCTGAATAGCGCCAAGCGCATCGGCGCCGCCGCCGAAAATCAGCGCCGCCGCGATGGCGCCTTCCATTACCGCCCAGAATACTCGCTGCGCGGTAGGCGCATCTGTCTTGCCACCAGCGGTGATGCTGTCGATCACCAGAGAGCCGGAATCCGAGGAGGTCACGAAGAACACCAGCACCAGGACAATGCCCACGAAGGAAATAATGCCGGACAGTGGCAAGTGGGTAAACACCTGGAACATTGCCAGCGACACATCGGTCAGACCATCCTTCGCCAATTCACCAACCCCATTCTGAATCTGCTCAAGGGCAGTCCCGCCGAAAGTACTCATCCAGACCACGGTGATGACAGTCGGCACCAGAAGTACGGCGATAATGAACTCTCGAACCGTGCGGCCCTTGGATACCCTGGCAATAAACATACCTACGAACGGTGACCAGGAAATCCACCAGGCCCAGTAGAATACGGTCCAGCCCTGAAACCAGGCTTCATCTTCACGGCCGAACGGGTTGCTCAGCGGAACCATATTCATCACATAGCTGGACGACGTCGTCCACATGGTTTCCAGGATTGTCATGGTGGGACCGGCAAAAATAACGAAAAACAGAAGCAGGCCGGCCAACCCCATGTTGATGTTACTGAGAACCTTTACACCACCATCCAGGCCACGCAGAACGGATATCAAAGCCACCGCGGTCACACCCACGATAATGGCCATCTGCACGTTGGTGCCGGAGCCGGTCTCGAACAGATAGTCGAGGCCGGACGCTGCCTGCTGCGCGCCAAAGCCCAAAGAGGTTGCCAGGCCAAATATGGTGGCAACAACCGCGAGTACATCAATAATGTGCCCGGGCCAACCCCAGACCTTGTCTTTGAGCAAAGGAAAGAAAGCCGAACGGATGGTTAATGGCATGTTTTTGTTGAAGGCAAAGAACGCCAGCGAGAGAGCCACCACGGCGTAAATGGCCCAGGGGTGCAAACCCCAGTGGTACATGGTGGCGCCCATCGCCAGATCAGCCGCTGCCGGGGTGTTCGCCTCAACATTGAACGGCGTTTCGTACCAGCCTGTGTAATAGGCCGTGGGTTCCGCAACCGCCCAGAACATCAGCCCGATACCCATACCCGCTGCGAAGAGCATGGAAAACCAGGATAGCGTGGAGAATTCCGGCTTGCAGTCCTGACCACCTATCCGGATTTTGCCAACTGGCATAAAGATCAGTGCGACACAAACCACTACAAAGATGTTGGCACTGAGCAGGAAAAACCAGTCGAAGTTCGCGATAATGTCCCATTTCGCACCGTCCAATAGTTCTTTCGACTGTGCAGGGAACATGAGAGTTCCGATTACGAACGCCACTACAATCAGCGCCGAAACTGGAAACACCCAGTTATGGAGATCCAGCCCCAGGACATTGATATTGTCCTGGCCGGCAACGTAATCCGTCTGATATTCGTCTTTAACTACCTCGCCCACGTTATGGCGCCTCCTGAGTTGGTAAGTCGTTTATTCAGAATCGGAGTTCAAACATTACAGGTGCGTCATCGTAATGCTTTGAGGTCAAAACATCAAAACTACGATCTTTTTGCCGCCTTGGTGATAATCGTAGACCATGAACAGCAACGGGTCAGCCGAAGCCGGGACCAATCCAGTCAGGTTCCCGGACCGCACAACTCAACTCATTATTCTTCACCAGACCGGGTGAGCCGGTTTTACAGTGCAATCAGACAGGAGAACACCATGGAAAAAACAAAGACCTTTCCCCTTCGCTACGCCGCCTATGCGCTCAGCATTGCCGGCTTTTTTGTGTCGCTTGGGCTGGTCGCGGTTCTGGGTGCAAGTTATCTATTTCCACTGATATTCGGCGCTCTAGCAGCCCTTGGCACCTACGATCTGGTGCAGCGCAAGCACACAGTCAGCCGGAATTATCCGATCATGGCCAACTTTCGGTACCTGTTCGAATCCGTGGGGCCTGAAATTCGTCAATACTTCATCCAGTCAGACACCGAAGAACGACCTTTTTCACGGGAACAGCGCACGATCGTGTATCAGCGCGCCAAAAATGTCCTCGACAAGCGCCCTTTTGGCTCCCAGCTCGATATGTACGAGGAAGGTTTCGAGTGGATGAACCACTCACTCGCACCGACTCGCCTCAATGACAGTGATTTCCGCATTGTGATCGGAAAAAACTGTGCAAGGCCCTACAGCGCAAGCGTGTTCAACATCTCCGCAATGAGCTTCGGATCACTCTCGGCCAACGCTATTCTCAGCCTGAACACCGGCGCGAGGATGGGCGGTTTCTATCACGATACCGGGGAAGGTTCCATTTCCCGCTACCATCGTCAGCCCGGCGGGGACCTGGTGTGGGAGATCGGTTCCGGGTATTTCGGCTGCCGCCACAAAGACGGCTCGTTCAACGAAGACAGGTTTCGCCAGAATGCCGCGTTTGATCAGGTCAAAATGATAGAGCTCAAACTATCCCAGGGTGCCAAACCCGGTCATGGTGGGATTCTGCCGGGCGCCAAGGTAACACCCGAGATCGCCGAGGCACGGGGCGTTTCCGTTGGCGAGGACTGCGTCTCTCCTGCCAGCCATTCGGCGTTCTCAACGCCAATCGAACTGCTGGAATTCATTGACAAGCTGCGGAAATTATCGGGCGGCAAACCTGTAGGATTCAAGCTCGCCATTGGTCACCCCTGGGAATGGTTTGCCATTGTCAAAGCCATGCTCGAAACCGGCAGAAAACCTGATTTTATTGTTGTCGATGGCGGCGAAGGCGGCACTGGCGCTGCGCCCCTGGAGTTTATCAATCGGCTGGGGATACCGATGACGGAAGCGCTTTTGCTGGTTCACAACACCCTTGTGGGCACCAACCTTCGGGAAGACATCGCCATTGGCGCCGCCGGCAAGATTACCTCGGCGTTCAATATCGCCCGAACCCTGGCCCTTGGGGCTGACTGGTGCAACGCTGCCCGGGGCTATATGTTTGCGCTAGGCTGCATACAGGCGCTCAACTGCCACACCGGGCGCTGCCCGAGCGGAGTAGCCACCCAGGACCCACGCCGCAGCAACAAGCTCGACGTGGAGCACAAGAGCCAGAGGGTATACAGCTACCACAAGAAAACCCTGGATGCCCTGCAAAACCTGCTTGAGGCCTCGGGCCTGCGACACCCATCGGAACTCGGGCCGGAACACATCGTCCGGCGGGCATCCAAAACCGAGATCCATTCATACATGGACCTGTTCCCGTTTCTGGAGCCAGGCGCCCTTCTGGAGGGTAAAACCGGCCTCTCCGTGTTCGACAAATACTGGGAAAGCGCCTGTCCTGACACTTTTGAACCGCCCGAGTTTATCCGGAAACTCCGGGAGACCAAGCTTCAGTAAAAAATGACCGCCAAAAATAGCCTGGGGTTGTTTATTTTTGCCATGGGCTCGTGTAGAATTCGCTCCCGCTAAGCCACTGAGAACACTCTTAAGTTTTCTTCCATGGCCAACAGCGAATCGGGGCGTAGCGCAGCTTGGTAGCGCACTTGCATGGGGTGCAAGGGGTCGTAGGTTCAAATCCTACCGTCCCGACCATATTTATCAAACACTTAGCCCGGTCTCGAAAGAGCCGGGCTTTGTTGTTTCTGGAAAACCGCCTTTCTCGTCACCGTTTCTCAAACCCTTGGAAATCCCGTTACCACTCTCACTCGATACCAAAGGCAGCTTTGACTAACCCTCGGCCCAGGGCTTCTGCCAGCTCAGCCCCATCCTCCAATTCGGGAGAGAAGCCAACATACAATTCTTCCTTGTTGGCAAGCCCGGCATATCTCAACCGATTTCTTTCTCCTTTCGATCTGAAGTGGTAATTCAGCACTCTTTCTTCCGCAACCAGCGCATCAATGCGGCCCAACTCAAGCATCTTAATGAGCCGCGGCAAAACCTCGTCACCTCTCAGGATAACGATCTGGTTATCTTCATTGCGGTTTTCTTTAATGTAACTGTCATAGAGTCCGCCGTAAGAATAGTCCTGAATAACCCCTATGCGTATCGCCTGTAATGATTCAAGCCCCTGATACTTCCAACTTGAACTTGGAAGCGTATAAAAGCTGTGGCGCGCAATCGCTAATGGTTCCGGTGGAAAATAAAAATCCGGTGTTTCGGATAAACCGGTACCCACGATGGCATCATAGTTCCCGTTTCGGACCTCAATGATGGCCCTGCTCCAGGGAAGCTCATCGTAGGCCACTCCAATGCCTTCCTCAGCCAATGCATCGGCCGCCCTTTCCACCAGGAGACCTCGGTTTTCATCAGGAAGCCCTTTGCAATTGAAAGGGCACCACCGGTCTCCCACCAGCGTTACGGTCCGTTCTTCCGCTGAGCCACTGCTGGCCAATAAAATCCATGCTAGAAGGAAAGCGAAGCGGTGCACCATTTCTGACTCCTGACGATGGTGGTCAATTAAACTGGCAGCCTATCGGACTTAAGCAATCGTCGACACAGCTGGCTTTGTCTTGGGCCACTATGTTGGCACCAGCCTGACGCATTGCCAGCAAAGCCCGCGCACCGTCCCCCTCTGTCAAGGTAGTTGGAACTTCCCTTAGCAGGCCTCGGTGTCTACTTAAATCTCACGACCAGTTCGTGCAATTCACCAGCGATTGTCTCCATGGCCTGAACACTGGCTGTGGTTTCCTCCCCTTTGCTGAGGTTATCAGTAGCCAGCATGGAAATTTGCTCGACTTGCTTGTTGATCTGATCCGACACTTGCGCTTGTTCTTCAACTGCGGCGGCCATTTGGGTCGCCATTTCGGCAATAGTACTTACGGAACCCGTAATTTCACTCAAGGTGTTTTCCGCCTCCAGCATTTTTGCAAGCCCCTGATCAGAGGCGTCGTTGCCCTGACGGGCAATGGTCACGGAGCGAGAAGAGCTGATGAGTAGCTTTTAGATAATCGAATGGATTTCCCGAGTAGAGTCCTGGGTGCGTTTGGCCAGGCCCCGAACTTCGTCGGCTACTACCGCAAAACCACGGCCATGCTCGCCGGCGCGCGCCGCTTCAATGGCTGCATTCAACGCGAGCAAATTTGTCTGATCGGCAATATCCTCAATAATTTTGGCGGCACCTGCAATTTTCTCACTGTCGGTCGCAAGCTCTCCTACGGATTCGCTAATATTATGAACAGTCGACTTGAGACTCTCGATTGATTTTCGTGTCTCCGCCACAACGGCCAGGCCGCGATCTGCAAATTCCCGCGATCCATTCGCTTTTTCAGCGGTTTGTTGCACATTCGAGGAGACTTCCACGATAGTCTGGGACATTTCATGAACAGCTGCGGCTACCTGTTCGGTCTCTGCCTGCTGCTTACGGAGGGTTTCCTGGGCCTGGTAGGTAACCTCAAGTCCCTGCATGGCTCCGCTTCTCATCTGAGCCGCAGACTCTTCTATGCGCGTTAACACGGCGTCCAGGTGCGCTTTCTGTGCCAGCATCGAGACTTTGATTCGGCCGGTTTCAGGTGAATCATCCGTGTAACTACGAGCGGCCAGGTCATCAGTGAATGTGCTCCCCATTAGCTTGGTCATTGACCGGATCAGAACGCGTTTTGAGAGATTCATCCAAACCGCATAAGCAACCACACCGACAGAAAGAACCAGCTCAGACGCCGCTGTGTTGTCCAGGTAAAAAAGAACACCAGCGAAAATGAAAACGAGTGACAGACATAGAGAGCTGTTCGGTGTCCGTGATCGGAAGATTTTTCCTCATAGCGTCAATCCTTAGTGGTGGTTTCTTTATT
>JAXHUV010000279.1:0-2802 GCA_034189445.1 Pseudomonadota bacterium | reverse complement strand
CGACGGCGCCAACGTCACCAGCATCCGCCTCAATATGGAAGGCGCGAACGTCCAGCACATTGGCTCCACCGGCGTCCAGCAACAGCGCAGCTCTCGATTTGAAAGCCACACAGTCGGCTTCGGTGGCCCGCTGCGCCGGCACGACCTGCAGGTTCGGCTTGAGGGCGAAGGCGCCGAGTGCAGGCTCAACGGCGTGGTTGTTACCCAGGGCAAACAGCATTACGACAACCACACCACCATTGAGCACGTGGCGGGCCACTGCAACAGCGAAGAAACCTATCGCAATATTGCGGCGGACCAGTCCCACGCGGTGTTCAACGGCCGGATACATATCCACCAGGACGCCCAGAAGTCCAAAGCAGATATGAACAACAAGAACCTGTTGCTGTCCAACGGGGCAGAAATTGATACCAAGCCGGAGCTGGAAATCTACGCCGATGACGTACAATGTGCCCATGGCGCCACCATCGGCCAGCTTGATGAAACCTCACTGTTTTATCTGGTTTCACGGGGTATCGGCCGGCGAGAGGCCAACATCCTGCTTACCATGGCCTTTATCAACGAACTGGTAGAGCAGATTCCGGTTGAAGCAGTGCGGGAAACGATCCAGGGCCGGCTGAACCACTTCTTCGAACAGGCATTCCAGGAGGCGTAACCGGTTATGACCGATCTGTCCGTGGCAAGCACCGCCAAGCGCACCACCTTCGATGTGGACGCGATTCGCCGGGATTTCCCGATCCTGTCTCAGCAGGTGAACGGCAAGCCTCTGGTGTACCTGGACAACGGTGCCTCGGCCCAGAAGCCGGAGGCCGTGCTGGACGCCATGGACCGGTATTACCGGGAAATGCACTCCAATGTGCACAGAGGCGCCCATACCCTCGGAGACCGGGCTACCGCCGCCTTCGAGGGTGCCCGTGAGACAGTGCGCAGTTTTATCAATGCCAAAAGCACCCGGGAAATCATCTGGACCCGTGGCACCACCGAAGCCATCAACCTGGTAGCCAATGGCCTGGCCCCGCGTCTGAAGGCCGGCGACGAGATCCTGGTCAGCTACATGGAACACCACGCCAACATTGTGCCCTGGCAGATGGTTGCCGAGCGCACCGGGGCAAAAGTGGTTCCCATTCAGGTGACACCAGACGGCGAGCTGGACCTGGAATCCTTCACCAGCCTGCTCAATGACAAAACCCGGGTACTGGCAATCACCCACGTCTCCAACGTGCTTGGTACCATAAACCCGGTGGCGGCCCTGATTGAACAGGCCAAGGCCCACGGCATCATTACCCTGGTGGATGGCGCCCAGGCAGTGCCACACTACCAGCCGGATGTGCAGGCCCTGGGCTGCGATTTCTACGTGTTCTCGTCCCACAAGCTGTTCGGCCCCACCGGTATTGGCGTGCTGTATGGCAAGGCCCAGTTGCTGGAGGAAATGCCTCCCTACCAGGGCGGCGGCGAGATGATTGAACGGGTTTCGTTTACACGGACTACCTGGAATACCCTGCCCTACAAATTCGAAGCCGGCACCCCGGCCATTGCCGAGGCGGTCGGACTTGGAGCGGCCATCGATTACCTGAACGGCCTGGACCGTCCCGCCATGGAAGCGGCCGAGGCTGCTCTGTTGGAGCGGGCCAGCCAGTTGGTGGAATCAGTGCCGGGGATGGAAATCATCGGCACTGCAAAACAGAAAGTGCCGGTCATGTCCTTTAAAATTGCCGGCCTGCACCCCAGTGATATAGGCACGCTGCTGGATCAGCAGGGTATTGCGATCCGCACCGGCCACCATTGCGCCATGCCGCTGATGGATTTTTATGGAGTTCCCGGTACAGCCCGGGCGTCATTCGCGTTCTACAATACACTGGACGAGGTGGATACATTGTTTACCGCCCTGCAGAAAGTCCAGCGTCTGTTTGCCTGATGGAGGTGGAATTATGACAGCAGAAATCTTCACCCCGACCGTTGCCGTCACCATGACGCCCAGCGCGGTCAAGCACGTGCGCAAGCAGCTGGAGAAAAAGCCCGAAGCCAGTGGCATCCGGCTGGCCATCAAAAAAAGTGGCTGCTCCGGCTTCAAATACGAAACCCACTGGGTAGAGGTGGCCGCTGCCGACGACCAGGTGATTCACGTTGATGGTGTCGATGTCTTCGTGAAAGAAGAACATCTGCCGCTGGTGAACGGCATTGAGATCGATTTTGTCACCGAGGGCGTGAACTCCATGTTCCAGTTCCGCAACCCCAACGCCACCGCGGAATGCGGCTGCGGCGAGAGCTTTACCGTAGCGTAGGTCGGATTAGCAAAGCGTAATCCGACACCAAAGATTGAAAAAAGCGAGGCCCGAACAGGCATGCAAGAACGGGAAGTGGTCCTGACCAAACGCGAGGTGGAAGCCCGCCTGGTTCCTTCCGGAACCGAAATCATGATTCCGTCGGACACCTTTGTGACCATTACTCAGTCACTGGGGGGTACCTTCACAGTCGCGGTGAACGGCAACCTTGCCCGGATCGAAGGCCAGGAGGCCGATGCCCTCGGCAAACAGCCCCTGGAAAGCAGCTTTGAGACGCCCGAAGACGGCACGGTAAACGAAAACCAGGTCTGGGAAGCCCTCCGCAACTGCTACGACCCCGAAATCCCGGTCAACGTGGTGGATCTGGGCCTGATCTATGGGTGCAAGGTCGAGAACGGCACCTCTGAAGGCAATCACGTTTATATCAGGATGACCCTGACTGCCGCGGGCTGTGGTATGGGGCCGGTGATCACGGAGGACGTGAAACGCAAGGTGGAGCAGGTGCCCAACGTCGACAAGG
>JAXHUV010000278.1:0-2822 GCA_034189445.1 Pseudomonadota bacterium | reverse complement strand
TATCAATGAAGTGGCCGAACTTGCCAGAGAGCAGGCAGGCCAGCTGTCACTGTTGATATCGGCTGCGCATAGTGCCGGGGACCTGCCCACCGGTTACCAGTTGGCGCCGTTCCGTGTTGGCCCGGATACCGGTGAGCTGGGCGACAGCTTCCTGCTGAATCTGGATGCCCTGGGGATACTGGTTCTGCTGATTACCGCCTTGTTGGTGCGCAGTGTGTATCTGTTGGGAATAACGCAGCGTCGGGACAGTTTCGCCCTGCTGCATCGGTTTGGTGTGCCTCAGGGGCGAATCAACCGTTTGCTGGCTATTGAGATCCTGCTGCTGGCCCTGGTATGTATTGTGCCCGGTATCTGGCTTGGTCGCTGGCTGGCCAACGCTCTGGGCAGCGGGTTCGGGCAGGCGCTTGAGGGGTTGTTTGATCAGCCGTTGTACGCCGGCCAGGGCGGCAAGTGGCTGATCCCGCTTGCGACCATGCTGGCGGTGGTTCTTGTGGCGTGTCTGGTGGATTTCCTGCGTCCGATAGCCCGAAGGAGTCCGGGTGGTAGCCCCTGGCCTGGCGTGTTGGTGACGTTGATGTTCCTGGTCGGCATTGCCTTGTCGATCTGGGTTGTTGACCTGGTCTGGCTTTTCATTGCCGTTGCCATGGTGTTCATTGCCACAGGTATTCTGACTCCCAGGCTGATAGCCTGGCTTGCGGACTGGCGGGCCGGGAGCGACAAGGATTTGCAGGCACGCTGGCGCCACCGGGAGCTTTCGGTTCTGGCGCGGCGTCTGGCCCTGCCATTGGTGTCTCTGCAGTTCGCCATGGCGATGGTTCTGGCGGTGCAGGCACTGGTCACCACCTTTGAGAGCACCTTTGATCGCTGGCTGGCGCAACGGCTGGCGGCGGATTTTTACATTGAGGTCCCTGAGGCAGCGGACCCGGCTCCGGCGCTTGATTGGCTTGCCGAGCAGCCGGAACTGGCTGCCTCCGGACAGTGGCACCGGGTGATTCGGGGCCGGGCAAGCCTCGCCGGTGGCGCGGATGGGACAGGTGGCACGGATGCGGCGGGTACGAGGGTCGACGTCTTCGCCCTGGGTCCCGTCGGCCCGCTGGTCACCGGTTGGCAGTTGTTTGAGTCATCAGCCCGGCCCTGGCATCGCCTGGCGCGCGGGCGGGGCGTGATGGTAAACGAACAGCTGGCGCGCCGGCAGGGTGTGACCATCGGGCAGACCCTGACGGTGGCGCTTGGGGATCAGGTTCTTGCGCTCCCGGTGTTGGGGATTTACCCGGACTACGGTCGCCCGGCCGGCGAGATCCTGGTGAATACGTCGGTGCTTCCTCCGGACTTCAAAATCGATTTCCAGAGCCTGTCGGTATCGCCCGGGAACCTCTCTATCGACACCGTCACCGACGAATTAAAACGGATATGGCGGGTGCAGGAGCTAACGGTCCGGGACAACCGGGCTATTGAACAGCTCGCCTCCGCCATCTTTGACCAGACTTTTCTGCTGACCCGGGCCATGACCACCCTGACCCTGATACTGGCGGCGATCGCCCTGTTGATGATGGGCTGGGTGTTCTTCGCCACCCGGGCCTGGTATTTCCGGCTGTTGGTGGTGTGGGGTTTGCCCCGCCGTCGGGTCTCGGCCCAGCTGATCCGGTTGTCGGTGTCGCTGACCGGGGCCATTGCTCTGCTGGCCCTGCCGCTTGGCGTCTGGCTGACCTGGGTTCTGGTGCATCGAATCAATCCCATCGCGTTTGGCTGGTCCTTGCCCATGGCGGTCTACCCGAGGTTCTGGCTGGAGCTTGGTGTGCTTGGCCTGCTGATCGGCCTCTGCATTGCCCTGCTGATGGGTCGGCAGCTCAAATCGCCAACGGCGGCACCGGTGAACGCCAATGCCCTGTCGGGAGGTGAGCGATGAGAAGGGGATTATGGTTGTTGCCACTGCTGGTTCTTGCTGGTTGTTCGGAGCCGCAGCAAGAGGCCGGATTTGCCGGGCTGGCCGGTGTCTCAGAAGACGAATCGGGGGTGCCCTTTTTGCAGCCGGGCCCGGGCGACCGACTGATATTTCCCGATGATTTTGGCCCCCACCCGCAACACCGGATCGAGTGGTGGTACCTGACGGCCAACCTGACGACCGCAGACGGCAATCCCCTGGGTCTGCAATGGACCCAGTTCCGCCAGGCGATTACAGCGAGGCCGGCGAACGCTGAGCCACCGGAGACGAACACCTGGCCCCTGGAGACGGCCTGGATGGCCCATGCCGCAGTGAGCTTTGATAGCCAGCATTACTTTGAAGAGAAGCTGGCCCGGGGCGATGTCGGCCATGCCGGTGCGCGCGCGGAGCCTTTGGCTGTCTGGCTGGACGACTGGCAGCTTGAGGCTGTCTCCGGGAGTGAATCCTGGCGGTTACAGGTGGCGGCGGACGGTTGGTCCTACGATCTGTCCCTGCGGATCAATGGCGAGCCTGTTGCGCACGGCGACAACGGCTTCAGCGCCAAGTCCGCCGATGGCGAGGGTTCCATGTATTTCAGCCTGGTGGACCTGCGGATAGACGGCACGGTCACCCTGGGGGATCAGACGTTGGAAGTTACAGGGAAGGGCTGGTTTGACCGGGAGTGGAGCAGCCAGTTTCTCAAAGCCGGCCAGCAAGGCTGGGACTGGTTCGCCCTGCATCTGGACTCAGGGGACAAGCTGATGGCCTTCCGGCTGCGGGAGGACGATGGTGTTTTTCGGGCCGGTACCTTTCGTGCCGGTACCTGGATTCCCGCCAAGGGTGAGCCGGTGCCACTTGGCGCCGATCAGCTCCGCCTTCGCTCAACCAATCCTGACGCCGA
>JAXHUV010000277.1:0-2829 GCA_034189445.1 Pseudomonadota bacterium | reverse complement strand
GAAGCCCGCAGCGACGGCCGGGAATTTTTGGATGCCGGCCAGACCGCGTTCTACATGAAAGGCTCAGCCAACCTGCCCTGAGACTGGTATACTGGCCGCCGCTTTCATTCGATTGGCGGGCAGCATGGCGGCAGGCTCAGTATCGCAATACGACGTAATCATCATCGGCGCCGGCGCCGCAGGTCTTATGTGTGCGGCAACCGCCGGCTATCGCGGGCGCCGGGTATTGGTGATCGACCACGCCAACAAGCCCGGAAAGAAAATCCTGATGTCCGGCGGCGGGCGCTGCAACTTTACCAACCTGAATAGCACACCCGGCAACTTCCTGTCGGACAACCCGCACTATTGTATTTCCGCGCTCAAGCGCTACACGCCCCAGGATTTTCTGGAACTTGTAGACCGCCACGGCATTGAGTATGAGGAAAAAGCCCCCGGCCAGTTGTTCTGCAAGGACAGCGCCAAGGACATTCTCAATATGCTGCTCACTGAATGTGAGTGGGCGGGTGCACAAGTGAAGATGAAGACAGTGGTCGAACGCATCACCGAAACCGACATCGGGTACCGCCTGCGCATTGGATCCGGCGATCTGACCTGTGACTCCCTGGTGATCGCCACCGGTGGCCTGTCGATTCCCACCATGGGTGCCACTGGCTTTGGTTACCGGGTGGCCGGGCAGTTCGGTCTGGAAATACGGCCCACCCGCGCGGGCCTGGTGCCCTTTACCCTGCAGCCGGAGTTGAAAGAACAGCTCGCGCCTCTTTCAGGTGTCAGTTGTCCCGTTGACGTGCAATGCCATGACCAACACTTCCGTGACCCCATGCTGGTCACTCATCGCGGGCTCAGTGGCCCGGCCATGCTTCAGATCTCCAGTTTCTGGGAACCGGGTAACAGCCTGGCCATCAATCTGCTGCCAACCTGTCAGATCAAGGACGATCTGCTGAACCTGCGCAAAGCCCGCCCGCAATCCACCCTTGCAAACTACCTGGCCCAGCACCTGCCAAAACGGTTTGCTCAAGCGTTCAATGACCTGCAGGGCTGGACCGGTCCTTTGCAGGGTTACAAGAATACCGATGTTGAACAGGTGGCCGATGTTCTGGGCCAGTGGTCGATCAAACCGGCCGGAACCGAGGGGTACCGTACGGCGGAGGTTACTCTCGGCGGCATCGACACCCGGCAACTCTCCTCCAAAACCATGGCGGTGCTGGAACGACCAAACCTGTATTTTATCGGTGAGGTGGTGGATGTGACCGGCCACCTCGGCGGCCATAATTTCCAGTGGGCCTGGGCCTCGGGTGTGGCGGCGGGCAACGATGCCTGAGGCTGGCCACCACGCAACGTTGGCCTGTCCTGGCCAAAATTAAGTCTGGCAGC
This sequence comes from Pseudomonadota bacterium, assembly GCA_034189445.1. Taxonomy (GTDB): domain Bacteria; phylum Pseudomonadota; class Gammaproteobacteria; order Pseudomonadales; family Oleiphilaceae; genus Marinobacter. The sequence continues at coordinate 1,458 of JAXHUV010000277.1, read as the reverse complement.
CTATCGAAGCACCACCAGGGGCTTTTTAGCGGTTTTGAGCATCCTGGTGGTGGTACTACCCACCAGGAACTGGCGGATGCGGGAGTGGCCATAAGCGCCCATCACCAGGATATCGATATCGTGTTCTTCCTGGTAGGCGTGCAATGCAGGCTCCACATCGCCGGCCCGGATCGCCAGAGTGATCTCGGATTCCAGCCCCGCCAGCATTTCCCCGGCTTTCTTGAGTTGCTCCCAGCGGTCATTGGTATCCGGTCCAACCATCACCAGATGCAACGGCATGCCTTTCAGAACCGGGCCGCCAGCCAGCAATTCCAAACCCTTGAACGCCGTGGCGCTGCCGTCAAAGGCCAGCATGGCGCTGCGGGGCGGGGTGTATTCGTCCGGCACCAGGAGAATCGGGCGATGCATGCTGCGAATCACCGTCTCCAGCTGGCTGCCGATGTGGGCGTCACGCTCGGAGCTGTTTTCACCGTGCAGCCCCATCACCAGTAGGCGGGTCTGGCTCTCCAGAGCCAGCAGGGACTCGGTCAGGTCACCGTGACGCTGGCGCTGGATGACGTCACCGATACCGGCCTCGCTGACCCGTTTTTCGGCTTCACTCAACATGTGGTGGCCATACTCCAGGGCCAGCTTGGCGCGCCTTCGGTCCAGTTCTGCCAGATCTTCGAGCAGCTGTTCACGACTGCCCAGGCCAATATTCCCGGCCAGATCCGGCTCCGCGGGGTAACGTTCTTCATCAAGCACGTGCAGCAACATCATGGGCGTTTCCATGTGCTTGCTGGCCCAGGCGGCGTAATCGCATACTGCGGGAGCGGCCCGGGAGGCATCAATACAGACAACTACTCGTAACATTTCAACCTCGCCTTCATGATCCTTGTGATTGTTATTCTGGCTGCGATCCTTGTTGAATTCCCTGGTCTGTGTCATGTCAGTGCCCCATCAACTGGTCAACGGCATCCGGCTTGTCGTGCACACCGAAGCGGTCAACGATCGTGGCACTGGCTTCATTCAACCCGATAATCTCAACTTCCGAGCCTTCACGGCGGAACTTGATCACGGCCTTGTCCAGGGCACCAACCGCGGTAATATCCCAGAAATGCGCCCGGGTAAGATCAATGACCACATTATCGACCGCTTCCTTGAAGTCAAAGGATTCCATGAATTTTTCGGAGGAGCTGAAGAACACCTGGCCCACAACGCGGTAGATGCGGGTGTCGGTGGTTTCATTCAGCTCGGAGGTCACCAGCATGTAATGGCCTACCTTGTTGGCAAAGAACAGGGCCGCCAGCAACACACCGGCCAGAACACCAAAAGCCAGGTTGTGAGTTGCCACCACCACAACAACGGTCACCACCATAACGATATTGGTGGAAAGCGGATGCTCCTTCAGATTCTTGATCGAGCCCCAACTGAAGGTACCGATGGAAACCATGATCATCACAGCGACCAGAGCTGCCA
>JAXHUV010000276.1:0-2846 GCA_034189445.1 Pseudomonadota bacterium | reverse complement strand
CAGGTGGTGAGTCTCTGTCGCCTCACCAATCACCGCATAGGGGCAACGTTCCCGGCGGCAAAGGGCATCAAACCGCTCCAGATTTTCCGGAGCCACTGCCATTACGTACCGCTCCTGGGATTCATTACACCAGATCTCCAGAGGCGACATCCCCGGCTCGTCACTGGGAATGTCGCGAAGCTCGAATTTGCCGCCGCAGCCGCCATCCTTCACAAGTTCCGGCATGGCATTGGAGAGGCCACCGGCTCCCACATCATGGATAAATGCGATGGGGTTCTTGTCACCCATCTGCCAGCAACGGTCGATCACTTCCTGGCACCGACGCTCCATCTCCGGGTTGTCCCGCTGAACCGAGGCAAAATCCAGGTTTTCGTTACTGGAACCCGAATCCATGGACGAGGCAGCACCACCGCCAAGACCGATCAGCATGGAAGGCCCGCCCAGCACGATGAGCTTGGCACCCACCGGGATATCGCCTTTCTCCACGTGCTCTTCACGAATGTTGCCAAGACCTCCGGCAATCATGATCGGCTTGTGGTAACCGCGGACTTCCTCGCCAGCGGCACCCGGCACCCTCTCTTCAAAGGTGCGGAAATAGCCGGCCAGATTGGGACGACCAAATTCGTTATTGAACGCCGCGCCGCCAATAGGCCCTTCGATCATGATGTCGAGAGCTGAAGCGATCCGTTCCGGTTTGCCATAGTTGATTTCCCAGGGCTGGGGGTCGTCCGGCAGGTTCAGGTTGGACACCGTGAAACCAGTCAGACCGGCCTTGGGCTTCGAGCCCCGGCCGGTTGCGCCCTCGTCGCGGATTTCGCCGCCGGAGCCTGTTGCCGCACCGGCTGCGGGGGCAATCGCTGTCGGGTGGTTGTGGGTCTCCACCTTCATCAGGATATGAATATCTTCTTCGTTGTAGCCGTAGACCCCGGTCTCCGAATCCGGGAAGAAGCGGCCACCTCGGCTGCCCCGGATAACAGATGCGTTATCCTTGTATGCCGAAAGGACGCCTTCGCTGTTCATTTCAAAGGTATTGCGGATCATCGCGAACAGGGATTTCTCCTGCCCCTCGCCGTCAATATCCCAGGACGCATTAAATATCTTGTGCCGGCAGTGCTCGGAGTTCGCCTGCGCGAACATCATGAGTTCCACGTCGGTCGGATCCCGCCCCAAATCCTTGAAAGACTTCACCAGATAGTCTATTTCATCTTCGGCAAGCGCCAGACCCAGGCGCGAGTTCGCTTCAACCAGGGCATCACGCCCACCCGCCAGAACAGGGACCCGCCCGAGGAGACGCGGCTCGTCATGACTGAACAGTAGTTCCGCACCGCCCATTTCATGGAATACTTGCTGGGTCATGCGGTCATGAAGCAGGGCTGCGATCTTCTCACGCTGCTCCAGGCCAAGTTTGCGACCAGAGCGAATATAATAAGCCGTGCCTCGCTCAATCCGGTGTATCTGACGAAGCCCGCAGTTCCGGGCGATGTCAGTTGCCTTACTGGACCAGGGCGAAAGCGTTCCCGGGCGCGGCACGACCAGAAACAGAACCCCGTCCGGATCTTCCAGTGACACACTGGGGCCGTACGTCAGCAATCGGTCCAGGATAGCCTGCTCTGCGTCAGAGAGGTCAGTCTCCAGATCGACAAAGTGCATGAACTCCGCATAAACATGCTCGACTTCAGGCACGATACCCTGAATCCGGGAATGCAATTTGCGGGAGCGGAATGGCGAGAGCGCGGGTGCGCCGCGAAGTTCAAGCATGATATCAACCTGTATCGCGCGAAACGGGGAAGTCTGGGTGCAATTTTGAGAGGCCGCCATAATACGCGAAAGCGGGGCCAGGATACAGCGCTTGAAGCCTTAGCCCCTGACGAGACAATTGGTATTGCCTTGCATATTAATCAACCAGATTTATTGACCAGACATCCATCACCAAGGATCATTGAAGCCGTGGAAGGGAATTCCACGCTCAGGACAGAACGGGCTGCAGGGCCATCAGCGGCGCTGCAGCCAGATGATCCAGCCGTGACGGAGGTCAAGAATCTTGCCCAGAATACTGGCCGCTTTTAAAGCCGCATCAACCAAGACGACTCTCTTCCTTCTTGGCACCGCTGCGATACTGACCGGATGCTCACAGCCCAGCGCTGTCCAGGAAATCCGGGATGAGGGTGTGCTGCATGTGATCACCCGTACAGCACCCTCTATTTATGTGGAAAGTGAGGACGGCCCCACCGGTTACGACTATGAACTGGCAAAGCTGTTCGCCAACGAGCTGGGCGTAAAACTCCGCATCCGCGTCGCCGATGACAATACTGAAATCCTGTCGGTACTGGACAAGAATTATGCCCACCTGGGCATGCTGGGGCTTTCCAGGCAGCCGGACACGGCCGACCAGTACCACACCGTGGCTACCGGCATTACCGCGCAGTCGATACTGGTTTATAACCGGGACGTGGAGCGACCGGAATCACTGGAAGACCTGGCCGGAAAACCTCTTCATGTGGTGGCCGACAGCAACCATGAGCATCGCCTCAACGCGGCCCGGGAAGAAATCGCAGAGCTTCAGTGGCAAGTGCATCCCGGGCTTGACGCTGCTGGCGTGCTGTCCCGGGTCGAAAGCGGTGAGTTCCCCTACGCGATGATTTCCTCCAACGAACTCGATCTGAGCCAGGTATTTTACCCCATGGTGAAGGCCGCATTTACCGTTGGAGAACCCGGGGAACTGGCCTGGTTTTTTCCGCCAGCACAAGATGAGTCCCTGGCAAAAGCTGCCCGACAGTTTCTGAAAAGCCTGCAGGCCGACGGCACCCTGGCCCAGATGGCCATAGAAGCGCTCGGCAATCTGGGCC
>JAXHUV010000275.1:0-2849 GCA_034189445.1 Pseudomonadota bacterium | reverse complement strand
AGCCGCGGCAGGTATCCGGTGAAAATCGAGCCGGGACGACTCGCTGCGCACCAGCTCCGCCAGAATCCGGGTCTTGCCCACACCGGCGGCACCGGTCAATAACAGGGCCATATCGCCAAAGCCGCAGAGATGGCGCAGTGCCTCAAGCGCATGATGACGCATGGCATCCGGAAAAAACGGCGCATCCATCTCCAGAGGATTGGCACGGAGACTGTAACGTTGTTGCAGCCTGGGGAAAAGGCCACCGCCATCAAGGCTGTTCAGGCTTTCTTCAGTCACGGGTCTTCCTTGTCTGCGGGTCCGTTACCAAATCATTGAAGCCTTCGGGACCGGCGTCATGTCGAGCTGCAAAATCGGGCAAAAGTCAGGGCCAGGTTTTCAGGGTTTACTTCTGATGTGACAACAGCGTCGCCAAGCGAGCGAAGCAGAACCAGCCTGAGCAGGCCGTCCAGGTTTTTCTTGTCGACAGCCATCAGGCTCATAAAGTGATCGGCTGTCATTCCGGCCGGAGGTTTATCCGGCAACCCGGCGCGCAGGATCAGTCGGTTTATCCGGTCGCAATCGTCACGGCTGATCATCCCCTCAAGAGCAGACAGTTCGGCGGCCATGCGCATACCGGCCCCGACTGCCTCGCCGTGCAGCCAGTTGCCATAGCCGGCATAGGTTTCTATCGCATGGCCAAAGGTATGGCCAAGATTCAGTATCGCTCTGAGACCACCTTCGCGCTCGTCGAGGGCAACAACCTCTGCCTTGCAGGCGCAGGACCGGAAGATGGCTTCTGCCAGCGCCTCCGGATTGAGGCTGACCAGAGAATCCATATGCTCCTCAAGCCAGGCAAGAAAGGCCTGGTCCCGAATCAGGCCATACTTGATCACTTCCGCCAGACCCGCTGACACCTCGCGCGCGGGCAAAGTCTGCAGGCTTGCCGTGTCTATCAATACCGCCTGTGGCTGATGGAAAGCACCAATCATGTTCTTGCCAAGGGGGTGATTAATGCCGGTTTTACCACCCACAGAAGAGTCCACCTGGGACAGCAGAGTGGTTGGAATCTGGATGAACGGAACACCCCGCTGATAGCAGGCGGCGGCAAAACCGGCCATATCACCAACGACACCCCCGCCAAGGGCAACCAGAGTGGTTTTCCGGGTATGTCGCTGCTCGAGAAGACCATCAAAAATACTGTTAAGGGTCTGCCAGTTCTTGAACCTCTCGCCATCTGGAAGGATGACGGTATCAACCCGCTTCCCCGGGAAACCGGCCTTCGCCCGTTCAAGATAGAGCGGTGCCACCGTCTCGTTGGTAACGATCATGACCTGTGTCCCTGCCACATAGGGCGACAGATCCTGGCTGCCAAGAAGGTCCTGACCGATAAAAATGGGGTAGCTGCGCTCACCGAGCTCCACCGAGAGTTCGCGATACCGATCAGGCATGATTGCGACCTTCCCTACGGATCTGCCTTTTATGACGGGGTGTTTTCGGGTTAAGCCGATTAACCAACTGCCGTACGATTAGCCTTGGGCTTTTTCTGTCTGTGTAAATGATGATATCTGCCAGATTCGAATACAGAGGGTCGCGGATTGCGAAAAGTTTCCGCAAAACCGCTTCCGGGTCGTCATTCTGCAACAACGGCCGATTCCGATCCTTGCGTGTTCGCGCCACCTGCTGCTCTATCGGCGCTTTCAGATAGATGACCGTCGCATCCCGCTTCAGGACAGGATGGTTTTCCTGGCGCATGACGGCCCCACCCCCCGTGGCCAGCACAATATTATCTTCGTGGGACAGTTCATCCAGCATCGTGGTCTCCCGTAAACGGAACCCCTTCTCCCCCTCAACATCGAAAATCCACGGAATGCTGGCCCCGCATCGCTCTTCAATGATGCGATCGGAATCAAGAAAACGATAGCCGAGCTCTTTGGCGAGCATCCGGCCAATCGTGCTCTTCCCTGCTCCCATTGGGCCAACGAGGACAACGCGTTTCGGCAAAGACATAATTTCCGCTCAGTTTTATTCAGGCGGGAAGAATATCACAGGACCCGGGATTGCATAAGCTCAGAGGCCAGGCCCGGGAATCTTCCAGGCACAAAAAAAACCGCCGGTTTCAAGCGGCGGTTTTTGAGCTACATCGGTTAGCGAAGCAGATCGTTCTTGATGATCTTCGGGGTGATGAAGATCAGCAGCTCGCTACGCTCATCGATGTGTTCGGTGCGCTTGAAGAGACGCCCCAGGTAAGGGATATCCCCGAGAAACGGCGTCTTGGTCGTCTGGGTTGCGACTTGCGACTGGAAGATACCGCCCAAAACAACCGTCTCACCGTTACCCACCAGCACCTGGGTGGTGACTGAATTGGTATTGATTGATGGAATATTGTTAGTCTCTTCGCCGCGAGAGTCCTGATTAACCACCAGATCCATGATGATCTTGTCATCGGGTGTGATCTGCGGCGTTACTTCCAGGGAGAGCACGGCCTCCTTGAAAGAAACGGATGTCGCACCACTTGAGGACGCTTCCTGATAGGGAATTTCCTCACCAGACTTGATGGACGCGGTCTGGCGATCAGCAGTCACTACCCGGGGCTGGGAAACAACCTCGGCCTTGCCATCACTCTCGAGAGCGGATAGCTCGAGATCCACCAGGAATTCGTCGCTGCCCCAGCCGATGGCAAAGGAAGATGTTCCTTCGCCTGTCACACCGAGGTTAACCGCAAGGGCACCGGGGAAGGTGATGGTACTGTTGTTTCCAGCCGCCGCGTCGCGTGCCTCCTGCAGGGATTGCTGCGAACCGCCTACGGTAAAGACATTGTCTCCGCTCACATCGTAAGCGGCACCACCCCATCGGACACCGAGATCCTC
>JAXHUV010000274.1:0-2853 GCA_034189445.1 Pseudomonadota bacterium | reverse complement strand
CAGCGTTATGGGCACCGGCCATGGGCATAATTAGCGCCCTCATCTCTGGAGTTAGCTAAACGGACTTGGTAGACTTTTTTGCGGGTATCTGGGAGATACCGACGAGTCGTCTTCAAAAAAGGAGAAGGGAATGAGATCAGATGACAGGGAATATGTAGCTGCTGTAATCAATTTTTTCTGGCAAGGCCTGGCACAGCCTCATTCAGTGAATGAAAACTCAGCAAAAGTAATGTACGAAGCCCTTACAGAGGCGCAGTCATGTACTGCTTCAATAGATTTGGTGCCAAGGCCGACTTACACGCCAAGCATCAATTATATCGTCAAAGAAATAGCAAAAATCGGCCAGCGAATAATGTCTGGAGACACCTCACTTTATAATATGTGTCGGGATCAAGTCGCTGCAAACTATAAAACTCATATTCGTGCAGCGCTGTGGGGGCTTTAATATGAATAAATTTTTTATTGCAGCACTGATTTCACTTCTTCCTTTCTCATTGTTAGCAAGTGAAAGTGATTTACGTATAGTTTATGGAGAACTTGATTTTTATATCCCCAATAATCCTGTAATTGTCGGATACCTTGGAACAGATAGTGAAATTCTAATCGCAAAATACAGTGACGAACCCGGCAAGGATGTCGTTGGCTTTAGTCTAGACAAGGAAGTAAATACGGGTGGCTGTAGCCCGGAAGTTTTTTTTAGATCTGTTCTAAGTGAAAATGAGTCTGAATGTGATGTCAAAGCTGTTGAATCTTTTAGATATGTTTTTATGAAAAATAGAGATTCAGGCATTTGGTCAAGTGGCGATAAGGAGTTTTTCTATTTTATCGGACCGGACAAGTCCACGGTGTTTATGATAAATCAAGACACCGATAGTAGGACATATAAAATAGAATCAAATTTTTTGAGCAAAGAGAGAATTAAGGACATATTCTCAAGTCATCTGTAGTCTTCTGAAATTTGATTGCCGCTAATACTCGAAAGCCCATAACCAGTGCAGGCACGGCGACGCTCACTACATTGCGCCTCCGGCTCCATTTCGTGGGCGCGCATGCTGCAAGCGTTAGCAGGATCCTGAATCCGTGACTTCAACCGCCCAAAATCACCTCAAAAGCCTGCAATAACAAGCCGTTGAGCGATATAATAGGCCCTGACATCCATTCACCCAGTCAGTGCTTTTTGGCCCATGCGTACTTTCACTCTCCAGCAATCCCGAACCGAAGTCTATACACCCCACGGCGGCCTGGCCCTGGTGGGCCACTGCCTGAACCAGCATACGTCGCTCACCAGAACCGCTCGCACCGTGGTCAAGCGCCATGGTATTCCGAACATCGACCTGATCCGGACCTATCTTGGCCTGATCACGCTCGGCAAGAGCGACTTCGAGGCGGCAGAGCCAGTACGGACGGATCCGTTCTTCAAGTCCGCCATGGGTATCAAACAGTCGCCTTCTTCGGCGCGATTGCGGCAGCGGTTTGATGAAGATGCCCAGGCGTTGACGCCTCTGCTGGATGACGCCAGCATTGAGTTTATTCAGTCCATCGGCGCGCCGGTGTCTCCTCTGGAGATGGGCCATGTCGCGCTGGATATGGATGTCTTTCCCATGGACAACAGCCAGACCCGCAAGGAAGGTGTCAGCTACACCTACAAAGGGTTTGACGGCTATGCGCCGATAGCCGCTTATCTGGGACAGGAAGGCTGGTGTCTGGGATGCGAGCTGCGCCCCGGCAGCCAGCATGCCAACAACGGGTTTCTCGACACCCTCAAGCGGGTTTTACCCCGGGCCCGGGCACTGACGGACAAGCCCATCCTGTTACGCCTGGACAGCGCACACGATGCCCGGGACAACCGCGACTTCCTGCGCCAGCAGGAACAGGTCGACTTCCTGATCAAGTGGAACCCTCGCAAGCAGGATCCCCTGGCTTGGGCGGACAAAGCCCAGACTCAAAAATCCTGGACGCTGGACCGGGACGGCAAGATGGAAGCGGTTCTGTCAGAAGAGCTTCCGGACGAACCCGGGCTGCGCCGGATCGTCAGGGTCACCGTGCGCACCCGCGACGCCAGTGGTCAGTTGTATCTGGAACCGGCCGTCAGCCTCGAAGGCTGGATCACGTCCTTGCCGGCCGACGTGGCCAGCGAGCAACAGGTCATGGCGCTGTACAGCGATCACGCCACCAGTGAACAGTTCCACAGTGAATTCAAGACCGACCTGGATCTGGAGCGCCTGCCTTCGGGGAAGTTCAACACCAACAACCTGGTCATGGCCTTCGCCACACTGGGATACAACCTGCTGCGCTGGATGGGCCTGAGACTCATCGGCCCGGATGCGCCGGTGCGCCACCCGGCCAAACGTCGTCGCCTGAGAACGGTGATGCAGGAGCTGATGACCATGGCATGCCGCCTGGTACACAGCGGCCGGCAATGGCTGCTGCGATTTGGCCGGCACTGTCCGGGCTTTGCCGTTTACCGTGACCTCTATGAAGGCCTTACCGCCTCCGGATAAGCTGGTTCCATAACGGCCGTCACCCTGGAATCACCCGGAAAATCATGCCGGGGCAATCGGCTATTGTCTGAACAGCAGATTCTGATCATAAAACAATCAAAATCGGGCCACGGACTGCACTTTCCCTGAGCATTCCCGCCCTCGACAACCCGGCTTTGGCCAGATTCCAGGGAAAATTGGCTTGAATCCTGCCCGGGTGGGTATATTGGGGTGTTGAGTCACTGATTCAGGAGGATGCCAATAGGCACACACTCTGCTAGACTCGTCCCATGAAGCAAATTAACTGGAATGCTGAAAAGAACCAGCAGTTGATGAGCGAGCGCGGAGTTTCCTTCGAAGATGTCCTGTTTGC
>JAXHUV010000273.1:0-2857 GCA_034189445.1 Pseudomonadota bacterium | reverse complement strand
AATCGGTGGACGGTTTGAAGGTGCCAAGAAAGGTCTGAAAGTCCCGTTCCACACATTCCGCGTAGTGAGTCGCGATAGCCGACACCAGGGTAACGAATTCGCTCTCCCTGTCTTTCGTCAGCCTCATCAGAGTCTCTTCGAACATAAACGGCCAATCCGGGTTCAGGGGGCGACTGGCGCGCTTGTGTTCCGTTGCGAGGACTTCACCCCAGGTGCCGGCCATCTTCAGGAAATGCTTTTTCTTATCAAGCTTCTCTGTGGGAAAATCATCCTTGAACGGCGACCGTTCCCTGACCGAGAACACCTGATCCTCGTATTCCATTGAGCTTGGGGTTGCTGGCATCGAAAGCCCGTTTGCCGTTTTTTTGCAGGCGCGTCCACTTTTTCAGCATGCGTTCACGACTCTTTTTTCTGCCAACCTTCTGCAGGAATTTCCTGAGCGGTTTGCCGGCGGTATCGGCCGTGTAATGCACTTCCCGCTCCAGATCTCCCTTGCTGTAGTCCGTCGCGGTCTTGAGATAACCTTTCACAAGCGCATCAAGGGCCTTTGCACACGTGGAATCATCAAAATTGCCATTGGCCCGGGTATCCAGCACAAGGCTGACTGCCAAACGCCAGAGGTCGTACTGGTAATCCGAAACAACGGCATCATCAAAGTCGTCCAGCCCATAGATCACATCGCCGTCGTGATTGGCAAAAGCCCCGAAGTTATACACATGGGCATCACCCTGTATCCAGGTCTGGGTTCCGGCCACCCCGCCAAACAGAAGGGAAAATAAATCTGTCCCGGTTTTCCTCCGGTTTTCCTGAGCAACCTTTTCAGCGCATATCAAACAACTCCCGATGCAGCCTACGCGCCGGCAGTCCCCATTTCCGGAACTGCCGGAACAAGGAACGGGCCATCCCGACCGGACCACAGAACCACAGACTGGCCTGCTGCCAGTCGGGCACGGCATCCCGGATAGCCTCCGGGGTCAATCGGCCTGCAGTCGTGCTACAGCGAATCTTCAGATTAACCCCTGCAGCCTCAGCATCGGTACGCAGTTTTTCCAACGCCTCGTCACTGACATCCGCCGTTGTATGAAACAAATAGATAGTGCGGTTATCCGGATGCCTCGCCAGATACCCCATCCGCGCAATAAACGGTGTAATGCCAATACCGGCACCCACCCATATCTGGGTCCGGCAGTCATCTTCAAAATCAAAGCCGCCATAAGGGCCTTCCACGGAAACCTGCATACCCTCACTCACTTTGCTACTGGCCTGACGGGTATGATCACCCAATTCCTTGACCACGAACTTCAGGCACCGGGTTTCCGGATTCCAGTCCGAGGCGATCGTATAGGGGTGTGGGCCTTCCGCAGCATCAGAGGTGATAAAGGCAAACTGCCCGGCTTTGTGGCCTGGCCAACCCTCGGCCACCCGCACAAGACACTCAAATACTTTCAGGTCCGGATATCGGGCCACAGAAATCACCTCACCCGATATCCGTCGGTCTTTACCTGGCCAGCGTGCCAATAGCAAAACAGCGGCAGCGCTCCCCGTCAACACAAAGGCCAGAACTATCCAGCCAACCGGAGCAGTCCAGTAGTCAAACTTCATCAACACAACGCTGTGCCAGGCCAGGGGAAGAAAAACCACTGCCAACAATTTATGGGTTTTGCGAAACAGGTGGTACGGAAATGCCTTCACGAGGGCCAGGATGATGAGTGCCGCAGCAATATAGAACGCCCATTCACCCAGCGTTTCCGCCAGCCCACGCTGGCCCTGGAACCAGGCTTCAAGACCGGTAAATTCCTGACTGGCACCCTTGCGAGCCGGCCTTTCCAGCCAGCCCCAGCCCACCATCCACTTGGTACCCTTGGCCCACCACCAGTGCAAGGTCGCCAGCACCAAGGCAGCAATGCCCAGCCACTTGTGCAGGCGATATACCTTGTCCAGCCCACCCAGCCAAGGCTCCAGCACCCGCAAACGAAGTGCCAGCACCAGTGCCACTGCCATCATCGCAACCACCAGAATTCCGGAATACTGAATAAAGACAGCACGGAATGAAAAGTAATCAAACGGACTCACCCAGAGGCTGTCGGCTGCGAGCCAAGCCCCGCTGACAAACGCAACTAGCCCCCAGAAAAATAATGAGATACGCGACATAGCAACTTCCCCTGCATTGCCATTAACTGATAGCAAGCTACACGCATTCCTGAGCCGGAGGTTTGCGCTATATCAAGCTTCGGAAAATTTACATGACCTTTGCATCCTGCCATTGGCTGGATGAGCCAGACACTTTTCGGGCACTGGCAGGTTTTCAACAGATGCGAGCCGAGGCATATCGACGGTTTGTAGAGGGGCAAACGAGCACACAGTCAGATGAGCTGATTCGCTCGGCAATCAGTAGCAACAAACTGACTGGTGGCAACAAATTCGTCGATGAGATAGAAAACCGTACTGGTATCAGGGTTGAGGCCAGGAAGCCGGGTAGGCCGACTTCCGGAAAATAAATCTGCCCCGGTTTTCCCAGCCGTCTCCACGAGGAAAGTCCCGATACGCTCGGTGAAGCTGTGACGAATCGTCGTTACGTACTGGTACCGGGCGTGGTCATCGTGCATCATGTTATGCGGCATAAGCAGCATTTAAATTAAGCACGCATTTCTTGTTGATGCACTTCAGTTGTTTGAGGAGAAGGCGATGACTAACCGTATTCACTGCGCGTATCGCGCTGGTGCCGCGGCGGCGCTAGCGCTAGCCATAATGCTTGTCGTGGCCGCGCCGGCGATGGCCGATAGTGACTTGGCTCCGAATGCCAACAATCCATCCATGCTCAAGAACTTCAACTTCGATCATCCTACTTTTGTCCACA
>JAXHUV010000272.1:0-2869 GCA_034189445.1 Pseudomonadota bacterium | reverse complement strand
TCGCAGGTTCTGGGGGAATGGCGTTTTTCCGAGGCCAGGTGCCGGATAAAATCCATCAGCGGCACGGAAAGCTCATGAGGCTCCGCCGGAATCTCCGACACTAGCGAGACTCCGTCGCCCTATCGGCGACCGGAGCGGCCGTGGTATGGCGCTGAACCATGGGCGGCAGCAGGCGGCCAAGGGTATCGCTGATGTAGCTCAGGAACAGTGAGCCCATGCTCTGGTCAAAATACCCTGGCTGGCAGCTGCCGACCGCGAACACGCCCACCAGCTCATCATGTCTCAGCGGCATCAGAGCCACGGAGGCAATCGGATCTTCACGGTCCGGGAACAGAAACTCCCGCTCGCTCTCCCGGAACTGGCCGCACACAGCCCTTTCGCCTTCCAGCAGGCTACCGAGTCGCTCACTGGCCACGGACGGGCTCACCACATGCAACGCGCCCTGGGCAGCCTCGGGCAGCTCGACATCCGTGAACAACAGCACGGAGGCGGCGTCGAGGCCAAAATCACCACGGATACTGTCATCAATGGCCGCCGCCATGTCGTTCAGGGTCCGGGCTTCAATTACCTGCAACAACAGGCGCTTGCTTTTCTCGAACAAGCGGTCGTTGTGACGGGCGATGGACACCAGCTCCACCAGCTCCCGGCGCAGGGTGTCCCGCTGCTCCCGGAAAAGATGTACCTGGCGCTCCACAAGGGAAATGGCCCGGCCACTGTCATGGGGCAGGGTGAGACTGCGCAGCAGTTCGTCCTGGTCGACAAAAAAATCGGGATTGGCTCGCAGGTAACCCGCCACCTCTTCCCCGGTGAGCTCACCGGCCTTCTGGCGGGCCGTTTGTTCTGTCATGGAGTACTCCTGGCTGTCAGGATCGTTGTTTATCGGGGCGACCGCTCCTGCGGCGGCGACCACCAGAATCACCCGGCAGCCTTAACTGCCCCTCGAATACGCTGGTTGCAGGCCCTTCCATCATAACAGGGGCACCTTCTCCCTGCCATTCGATGACCAGCTTGCCGCCTTTCAATTCCACTTCCACGCGGGAATCCAACAGGCCCCGCAGGCAGCCGGCAACAACGGCGGCGCAGGCACCACTACCACAGGCCAGGGTCTCACCAGAGCCCCGCTCAAACACCCTGAGGCGAACATGGGTGCGATCCAGGATCTGCAAGAACCCGATATTGGCCCGGGCCGGGAACCGGGGGTGCCGCTCAAGTTTGGGCCCCAGCGTTGCCACCGGCGCCTGGTCCACATCTTCAACCAGCAGCACGCCGTGGGGGTTGCCCATGGACAGGGCGCTCAGCTCAACAGTCCGTCCGTCCACGTCCAGGGTGTAGATAGCCTTGCGGCGGTCGGCGGCAAAGGGAATGGCCGGCGGGTTGAACTCGGGTACACCCATGTTGACCATCACCATGCCTTCGCGACCGACGCGAAGCTCGATCACGCCCTTCGCGGTCTGCACCCGGATCACCTTTTTATTGGTCAGCCGCTGGTCACGGACAAACCGTGCGAAGCAGCGGGCACCATTGCCGCATTGCTCCACCTCGGAGCCGTCCGCATTGAAAATCCGGTAGCGGAAATCGACATCCGGCAGCCCGGGCGGCTCCACCACCAGCAGCTGGTCGAAGCCAATCCCGAAGTTCCGATTGGCCAGCTCCCGGATCATCTCCGGGCGCAGACGGAACGGCTGGCTGATGGCATCCACCACCATGAAATCGTTACCCAGCCCGTGCATCTTGGTAAATCGAAGCATGGGGCCCTGACTCCGGCGTTGCTGTGCCACCTCCTCACCCCCGCTCATTCCGCAAGGCAGCTCTCGGGTGCCAGCTGATCGTCGAGAGTTTCACGGCGACGAACCACATGCACCTGGTCACCATCGACCATCAGTTCCGGCGGCCGGTTCCGCGTGTTGTAATTGGAACTCATGACAAAGCCGTAGGCACCAGCAGAGCGAACCGCCAGTAAATCGCCCGCCTGGAGGCGCAGATGACGGTCCTTGCCCAGGAAGTCGCCGGTTTCACACACCGGGCCGACCAGGTCCCAGGCTTTTTCCTCGCCTTCCTGGTGCGGCGTAACCGGAATGATCGCCTGCCAGGCGCTATACAGGGCCGGGCGGATCAGATCATTCATCGCCGCATCGATGATGGCAAAGTTCCGGTGCCCGGTGCACTTCAGGAACTCGACCCTGGTGACCAGGATGCCGGCATTGGCGGCAATGGAACGGCCAGGCTCAAGAATCAATTCCAGCTTCCGGTCGCCGAGACGTTCGGCCAGCGCCTTGACATAATCCGACGGCTGCGGCGGCTGTTCCTGGTTGTAGGTAACACCCAGGCCTCCCCCCATGTCCAGGTGATGAATGTGAATTCCCTGCTCCACAAGAGTGTCGATCAGCGCCAGCACCCGATCCAGGGCGTCCAGGAACGGGGACACGCTGGTCAGCTGGGAACCTATGTGGCAATCCACACCCTTCACCTCAAGGTTCGGCAGGCCGGCGGCGCGGGCATACACTTCCGGGGCTTCGGCAATATCGATGCCGAACTTGTTCTCTTTAAGCCCCGTGGAAATGTAGGGATGGGTACCGGCGTCAACATCCGGATTCACCCTCAATGAGACCGGCGCCTTTACGCCGAGCTCGCCAGCCACGGCATTCAGCCGGTCCAGTTCGGTATCGGATTCCACATTGAAACAGCGCACGCCCACCTCCAGCGCCCGCTTCATTTCCCACTCCTGCTTGCCAACGCCGGAGAAGACCACCCGCGACGGATCGCCACCGGCCCGCAACACCCGCTCCAGCTCACCGGCCGAAACAATATCGAAGCCGGCACCGAGCCGGGCCAGAACGTTCAGCACCGCCAGATTGCTGTTGGCTTTTAC
>JAXHUV010000271.1:0-2871 GCA_034189445.1 Pseudomonadota bacterium | reverse complement strand
GCTCGCGGGAGCGTTAATGAACCTGCTCGGTCCCAGTGGCCTGCCGGTTTACATTGCGCTGGTGCTGGCAATACTCGGCGGCTACGCCCTGTATCGCCGTCACCGGGTCACTGACCTGGTGGCCGGGGAAGCCGGCCATTTTGAGCCCATGGTGCAGACCAGCGGGCAGGTATTGCCGATGATGGTGGAGGCTCAGCAGTATGATCTTTTCGATACCGATGAGCCGGCTGATACCGGGTCTGCCTGACGACATGGCAGCCGGTGGCCAATCACCTATAGCCGCAGGTGGCCATCACCTTTGGCGGCAATAGCGGCGAACTGGCGGATTTCCTCCGCCAACTCATCGTGGTCTTTGAGCCCGGTTTTCCAGCCCTCCGGCACTTCGTCGATACCCGCCGCCAGTAAAAGCCCCAGAACCAGGCCCCGGTGCACGTTGTCGCCGCCGGCCTCGGCATTGGCACGGAGTGTTCCGATCAGATCGCCCTTCTGTTGCTCACCAAGCACCGCCATCATTGGCAAGGCCTGTTCAACATAGCAAGCCGTGGAGAAATAATCCGGGCTTCTGGCGTCGGCGTGTTCTTCCAGGAAGCTCATATGCAGGCGCCAGGTTTCGTCTTCCGGAATATTGCCCGGCCCGTCGTGATCGCGGTAGGCCTGGAACAGGGCCTGGCCGGATACCGCCGGTACTGGAAGCTGCTGGCGCATCTCCCGGAAAATCGCTGCAGGGGTTGCTCCGTTCACTAGCCTCAGCAGTGCCGGTACCAGCAGGCTGACGCCGCTGCTGACCAGTTCCGAGCGGTGGGTCAGTTGTTGGTGGCCAAGCGCCATGCCAGTGGCCAGGAAGGGGTTGTCAGGGTTCAGCAGTGCCAGTACCAGCGGCCTTACCAGCCCGCCAACACTGTCGATGGACCAGGCCCGGCGTTGCTGTTCGGCGCAGTTTTCCGGTGCAACGCCCTGGCTGTAATGCTCGAACCAGCGTCGCAGGTAAACCTCGGTATAGGGATCCCGGTTGCCACGGGGTTGGGTCATGTAGCGGATGAAATCATCCAGAAACCCGCTCTGGCTATATCCGCCCCGGTCGATCACCGAGCGCATCAGTATCCGAATCAGGCCCGCACCCAGGGTCGACTCCCCTGCTTCAAGGCCATGGTGATAGTGCATCCGCTGATCCTTGTCGGCAGTCGCGTTGCCATGCTCTGCTGCCCGGTGGTCCAGGGCAAAGCCGAAGTCACTGTAGCTGGTGCGGTAAAAGTGCGCATGCTGGTGAAGTATGTCGAACGGCCGCCCGAGTGCTCTGGCCCTGGCCAGGTCCGGCTGATAGGTCACGCCCAGCATGAACGCGTCCGGGTGGGGGTGCGGAGCCGGATAATACCGGTCCAGTCCCCCGGGGAATTGTTTGCGGATATTGTCTTGTGAATAAAACCAGTGTGCGGGCATGGCCAGGGCATCACCGATGAATGCGCCCCAAAGGGCATTCTCAATGCGCTGGCTGATGGCTTGGCTCATTTGGTTTTCTCCCTGTCCAGTTATTGTCATTTTACTCGGGTGGCTGGTATCTGCCAGAACTGGCGAAACAGCTTTGGTTCATATGCCTTGTCGTGAAGCGCTGACTGGTGACTTGATGTTACCTTCGGATAAACTAAGCGTTTGTGCAAGCGCTGCCCATTTTTTGCCGATGAAGCAGGCCGAAACAATTCGCGATGCCGTCCCGCAGCGTGTTTGGTCTGGATGCCGCGAGAACTGATACCCACACCTGGATTCCGCGCATTTCTGTTATCTGGCAACTGAATTTGAAGAAACCTTGTATTAACGGCACCATCAACAGGATTTTGCGAATCGGGAAGCCCGCCATGCGCTGTAAGCTGACACTATTTTTCTTGCTACTCATTCTGTCGGGTTGTCAGGAGTCTTCGGAACCGAACCCAGAGGCCCGCTCTTATGCCCCTTGGGTAAAAACAGTTGAGATACAGCAGGCTGGTCCGACAGCACAGCGGTTTTCAGGAACTCTACGAAGCCGGCATGAAGTCCCTCAGGCCTTTCAGATTGCGGGTCGCATTCAACGTCGTTACATCGATGCCGGTCAGCGTGTGAATAAGGGCGATTTGCTGTTCAAGCTCGATACACGGGACCTGGTAGCCGCAGCCGAGGCAACTGCGGCGGATCTGGAAAGGGCAAGGGCGGCCCTGGCAATTGCCACCAATGAACTCCGTCGCCAACAGCAACTTGTGGGGCGTCAGTTTGTCAGCGAACAAACCCTGCAACGCCTTGAACTGGCGGAGCGCGAGGCGCGCAGTCAGGTGGCAACGGCTTCCGCGCGCAATCATCAGGCTCAGAATGCTCTGGGGTATGCTGAACTAAAAGCACCCAATGCAGGCGTGGTCACTGAGGTAATCGTTGAGCCAGGTCAGGTTGTGGGTATCGGGCAAACCCTGGCCGTTCTGGCTGAAGATGAATTGATGGAAGTTGAGGTTTTTTTACCCGAGGGCAGTAATCCGCCCAGGCGCGGTTACCTTCCTTTACCCAACGGCAAAAAACTTGTCTTGAGTCTGAGAGAGATTGCCGGGGCAGCAGACCCCAGAAGCCGCAGCTGGCGTGCCAGGTACAGCCTGGAGGCACCCTATCCTTCCACTTTAACTCTCGGATCGGTGGTGCATGTCCGGTTGGCAGAAAATCAGGCCGCACCCAACCATCGCGTGCCCTTGGGAGCCCTGGATGAGCGCGGGCAAAGACCACGGATCTGGTTGGTTTCCGAGTGTTACAGCCGCCCCCATGTTGTTTGGAACGCTGGTAACCGTGGCCGGCTTCGTTCCCATCGGATTTGCCCAGTCGGGTGTCGGGGAATATACCGGCAACATTTTCTGGGTGTTGGCT
>JAXHUV010000270.1:0-2877 GCA_034189445.1 Pseudomonadota bacterium | reverse complement strand
TCAGTCTTACCCTCACTTTCACTCCAAACAGACCCTTTGAACACTGGAGCACTCATGCGGATCATTCTTGCCCCGATGGAAGGGCTGGTTGACGCACCCATCCGTGAAACCCTGACCGGGGTTGGTGGGATTGACCGGTGCGTGACGGAATTTATTCGTGTGACCCACGGCATGCTGCCGCCCAGAGTATTCTATAAGTACGCCCCCGAACTACATAACCAGTCACTGACCCAGGTGGGTACACCGGTGGCAGTTCAGTTGCTGGGTTCAGACCCCCACCAGATGGCCCGCCATGGCGTGCGGGCAGCGGAACTGAGTGCCACCCAGGTGGATATCAATTTCGGTTGCCCGGCAAAAACCGTGAACAAGCACAAGGGCGGCTGCGTGTTAATGCGTGAGCCGGAGCTGATGCACGAGATCGTGGCTGCGGTCCGCCAGGCCGTGCCAGGCCATGTACCCGTTACGGCCAAGATGCGGCTGGGGTATGACGATCGTTCCATGGGCGTGGCCTGCGCCCAGGCCCTGGAAGCCGCCGGAGCCGAAGAGATAGTCATTCACGCCCGGAGCAAAGTGGACGGCTACAAACCGCCTGCCTACTGGGAGGAAATCGCCCGGGCACGGGAAGCGGTGAACACCCATGTCATTGCCAATGGCGAGATCTGGACCGTCGCGGATTACTGGCGATGCCGTGAGCTATCCGGTTGTGACGATGTGATGATTGGCCGGGGGTTGATCGCCCGGCCAGATCTGGCCCGGCAAATCAAGGCCAGCCAGCAGGGCGAAACGATACCGGATATGACCTGGCCGGAAGCCGTGGCCCTGGTTCGCGAGTACGCCAGAGTCTTGCAGGGCTGGCTCGAAGACCGCTATGTGACTGGCCGCATCAAGCAATGGCTCAACTTCCTGCGCCAGGGCTTTGCCGAGGCTGAAATCCTTTGGCCCGGGGCCCGGAAGATACGCCAGGTGGCCCCCATGATGGCCTGTCTTTCATCCGTCACAAGAATTCCCTTGCCGGGTTGAACCAGTTCCCGGACGGTGGCATTCAGTTCTTCCTGAATGGCCATAGTGAGCCCCTGATGGATCCTTGAAGGTCTGATTGGTCATTCGGCCCGCCACCCTATTGTAAACACGTTGAATAGTGTTCTGGAATTTGATCTGGGCTAAGGCAGAAGCCGGTGTCATGATTTACGCTGTGAACTATAACGACAGGAAAAAGGGAAGGCCTGATTATGAAAACCGTTGTCAGTGTCAGCCTGGGATCCGCCGAACACGATTACGATCTGGAGACCTCGTTCCTCGGCCACCTTTTCCGGATTATCCGGATTGGTACAGACGGCGATCTTTCCAGGGCGGAAGCGGTTCTGAAGTCGGTGCATACACAGGCAGATGCCGTTGGCCTGAGCATGGTCCACGATCACTACGAGGTGGGCCGGGAGCAGCTTGAACATCCGGATACCGTCCGCCTGGAAGCCTGTGTGCCGGACAAGCCCGTCACCACCGGTGCGGGCCTGCGGGCGATCCTGCAGGAATGGGCCGTCCGCCATACCCAATCCGAACTGGGCCATTTTTTCGGCAATGCCCGCGTGCTTTTCATGAACGGGCAGGCCGGCTATCGGATTGCCAGGGCGTTGTCGGAACATACCGAAAACCTGTTCTTCGCCGACCCCTATACCGATTTCGGCGTGCCCAGGCTGCTGACCTCTCTCAAGCAGCTGGAAACCTATACCTCGCTCACCGCTGCCATCATGTTCCGGCCCGTCGCCGTAAGAGCAGTGGGGGCCATTCTCCGAACGCCACTGTATCGATTGGGTGAAAACCTGGTAAAAGGGTCGCTGCTCCACGCCGTGTCCGAAGCCCATGTGATTGTGGCTTCCATTGGAGACCTGGAGCATTTCACCCGGAAAGAGCTGGATGGCAAAACCGTGATTACCTCAAGGGTCACGGACTCGGCGCTCGATTGGATGCGGTCCCGGAGGGTTGCCATGGTGGTGGACTACAGCCCCTGGCTGGAAGGCAGGCCAGTGGGCGTAAATGTCATGGAGGCGATGATCAGCGCGGCGCTCTCCAGAACGCCGGATCAGCTGGGCCCGGATGACTATCTGGATGTTATCCAGAGCCTTGGTATCGAACCCCGGATTCTGTACCCGAACGGTTATCGGCGGGTGAATCGTTTTGCGTTTGTCATTCACCCCCTGTCGCAGCAATACCTTACCAAAACGCCGCCTCTGGACTGGATTGCCAATGTGTCGCCAGCGGTGGTGATGAACCTGGTTGAAAAGGCTGTGGCTTATACGCCGCCGTTTATCTATTCAAAAGTATCGGGTATCCATTCGCCAACCGGCGATGAGGTGGAGGGCTGGCTGATTACTGTCGGTGGCACGCCACGGGAAATCATGGCCCACGGACCGGAGTTCACCTATGCGAGGCTGCTACAGGCGGCAAAGCTGGCGAAGAAGCTTGGTGCCCAGATCATGGGCCTGGGTGCGTTTACCAAGGTTGTGGGGGACGCCGGGATTACGGTGGCCAAACGGGCCCCACTGCCGATCACAACCGGCAATAGCTACAGCGCCTCCGGCGCGCTCTGGGCGGCCCATGACGCCATGAAGAAAATAGCGCGGGTCAGTATTGGCGCCAATGGCAAAGCGGCCGGCAAGGCCATGGTGGTGGGCGCCACGGGGGCCATCGGGTCTGTCTGCGCAAGGTTGCTGGCCAAGGCGGTGGATGAGGTTTACCTTGCCGCGCCGGAACCGGCCAAACTGCTCGCGCTCAAGGAAAGTATCGAACAGGAAACGCCGGGGGCCATCGTGCATGTTGCCGGTTCCGCCGAACGCGATCTGGCGGACATGGATATGATCGTGACCGCCACTTCCGGTGCCG
>JAXHUV010000027.1:0-17767 GCA_034189445.1 Pseudomonadota bacterium | reverse complement strand
ATCTGTAGGCGAGCTTTATGCCCAAAGCCAGTTGCTTTATCCATCAACCGCTGTGGTCGCAGCAGTGGTCTCAATCGGTGCAAGTGTTCTCATCATTTTGTCGGTCACCGGTCCGATCCAGTCGATGAGAAACCTTATGCAATCCGTTGCTGAAAAATCAGACCTTTCTCAACGTCTGAAGGTTGTGGGCAAAGATGAACTGGCCCAGCTTGGCCAGTCCCTCAACCATATGTTGAATGAGTTCGGCCAGGTAATCAGCCGGCTTTCAGCTGTATCGGACGAAGTGGCAACGGCTTCAGAGGAGCTCTCCTCAATCAATGCCAACGTTGAGCGTAACATCGAGTCTCAGTCGGAGCAGACGGATCAGGTTGCAACAGCCATGAATCAGATGAGCGCTGCGTCTAATGATGTTGCGAGGAGCGCGGAAGAAGCAAAGTCCGCTGCCCGATCCGCGAAAGAGCAGGGCATTGAGGGCCGCGTCAGGGGAGAAAAGGGGCGCGAGGCGTTGCATCGCCTTTCCGAAGACATTCGCCGGGTCGCAAACCAGATCAATTCCCTGGAGAACAAGAGTCTTGAAATTCAGAAGGTCACCCAGGTAATCAATGATATTGCTGATCAAACCAATCTCCTGGCGTTGAACGCAGCGATTGAAGCAGCGAGAGCCGGAGAGCACGGACGAGGCTTTTCTGTGGTAGCCGATGAAGTGCGCTCCCTGGCGAAAAGAACGCAAACATCCACGGCTGAAATTGCCGGTGTAATCCAGGGGCTGACGGAAGAAAGCAAGGCTACCGTCGCGGTTATGCAGTCGGGCCTAGAACAGGTCGAAGAGAACCGGATGTTAATTGACGGCATCGCCGAAACACTGAATTCCATCAGTGATGCGATTGACCACATCGTTCAGATGGGTGAACAGATCGCGAGCGCCTCGGAAGAACAATCTGTAGCGGCTGATCAGGTCAGCGGTAACCTGACCCACATCGTCGACCTGTCCAGCCAGAACCTTGATGGTGCCAAACAGTCGGCAGAGGCTAGCCACGAATTGGCACGACTGGCGGCGGAAATGAAAGATCGCGTTTCATCCTTCAGAACCAGCGTTTAATCCTTCGAATGCGCCCCAGGCAAAACTGGGGCGTTATCTTCAGGGCAATCAGAATGAGGTTGTTCAAAGTCACTCTTTCTTATGACGTTCAGAAATCTCTTAATCTCTTAAAAGAGACAGGTCAAACGTTACCACCGTGTTTGGGGCAGCGGGGAACAACCAATAAAAAAGGGTTACGACGTGAATCGTAACCCTCTGAATACTGGTAGCAAGGGGCGGAGTCGAACCGCCGACCCCGGCATTATGAGTGCCGTGCTCTAACCAGCTGAGCTACCTTGCCATTTCGCTTTGGGCATGGCCCAAACGAGGCGCGTATTTTCAGTATTTGGGCCCTTTCTGTCAAGGCTTGGGGCCCGGTTTTTCCTGAAAAATTACACGTTGAAACGGAAGTGGATAACGTCGCCGTCTTTCACGATGTATTCCTTGCCTTCCAGGCGCCATTTGCCGGCATCCTTGGCGCCGGCTTCGCCGTTGTACTTCACGAAATCGTCGTAGCTCACCACTTCGGCCCGGATAAAGCCGCGTTCGAAGTCGGTGTGGATCACGGCGGCCGCCTGAGGCGCTGTGGCACCGATTTTCACCGTCCAGGCACGCACTTCCTTCACCCCGGCGGTAAAGTAGGTCTGCAGGCCCAGCAGGCTGTAGCCGGCGCGGATCACGCGGTCCAGTCCCGGCTCTTCCATGCCCATCTCATCCAGGAACATGGCCTTTTCGTCGTCTTCCAGTTCGGAGATCTCGGCTTCCATCTTGTTGCAGATGGGCACAACCACGGCATTTTCAGACTCGGCGATCTTGCGCACGGTATCCAGATGCGGATTGTCCTCGAAGCCATCTTCGTTTACGTTGGCGATGTACATGGTCGGCTTGACGGTGAGCAGGCACAGTTCGCGGATCAGGGCCATCTGGTCCTTGTCGAGGTTCATGCTGCGTACCGGCTGCCCTTCGTTCAGCACCGGCAGCAACTTCTCGAATATCTCAAGCTGGGCCTTGGCTTCCTTGTCGCCACTCTTGGCCACGCGCTGAACCCGTTTGATGGCTTTTTCCACGGTATCCAGGTCGGCCAGGGCCAGTTCGGTGTTGATGACCTCAATGTCGGAGGCCGGGTCTACCTTGTTGGCCACATGAATAACATTGCCGTCTTCGAAGCAGCGCACCACATGGGCAATGGCTTCGGTCTGGCGGATATTGGCCAGGAATTGGTTGCCCAGGCCCTCGCCCTTGGAGGCGCCTGCTACCAGGCCGGCGATGTCGACGAATTCCATGGTGGTCGGGACGACCCTTTCGGGCTTTACGATCTCCGCCAGTTTGTTGAGGCGCGGATCCGGCATGGCGACAACCCCGGCGTTAGGCTCGATAGTGCAGAATGGGAAGTTCTCCGCGCCAATGCCGGATTTGGTGAGTGCGTTGAACAGGGTGGATTTGCCGACGTTGGGAAGGCCGACGATGCCGCAGTTAAATCCCATGGAATGCCTCTGCTGGTACTGGAAAATTTGGCCGGATTATACCGGTTCTCGGGATGTAAACGAATAAGGGGGTGTGTCAGGGCGCCGGCTTGAAGCTGTGCAGTCGATTCATGGCGGCCGAGAGTTTGCCGCTGGCTGCATCCGGCAGTACCCGCATGATTTCGTCGATCACCGCGTTCAGCTCTTCGGTTTCCTGTTTGCCCAGGCGGCCGAGTACGTAGCCGGTTACCCTGCGGCTGTCGCCGGGGTGGCCGATGCCGATGCGCAGTCTTTGAAAATCGTTGGTGCCCAGGTGGGCGATGGTGTCACGCAGGCCGTTGTGTCCGCCATGGCCGCCGCCTTTTTTGAGTTTGGCGGTACCCGGGGGCAGGTCGAGTTCGTCGTGGGCAACCAGAATCTGTTGGGGCTGAATCTTGAAGAAATCCGCCAGCGCCTTGATCGCCAGGCCGCTGCGATTCATAAAGGTGGTGGGGTTCAGAAGGTGCAGGTCCAGGCCCTGCCATTGAATGCGGGCGTAGAACCCGTGGTATTTCTTTTCGGGGCGGAGCGTCTGGCCCGCGGCGCGGGCCAGAGCTTCGACGAAGAGCGCGCCGGCGTTATGGCGGGTATTTTCGTAGTCAGCGCCGGGATTCCCCAGACCAACCACCATGACAATATCCTGCGCCATTCGCTGTTGCCCTCCTCAGTACAGGAGTGATTACTCCTTGCTTTCGCCTTCTTCACCTTCTTCGCCGTCTTCGGTTTCATCATCAACCTTGGCGCCGCGCGGCTTGTGGATAGCCACAACCGGCAGGTCATGATCCTCACCCTGGAGCAGGGCGGCAAGCTTGACGTCTTTCGGCAGCCTCAGATCGCTCAGGTGAATGACCTGGTCCATTTCGACAGTGGCCATATCCACTTCGATGAACTCGGGCAGGTTCTGCGGCAGGCAGACTACTTCCACTTCGTTGATCTGGTGGTTCGCCACGCCGCCCTGAAGCTTGATGGCTGGTGCGGTTTCTTCGTTGACGAAGTGCAGCGGTACGTTAACGTTGATCTCGTGGTCCTTGTCAACACGCAGGAAATCGGCGTGGGTAAGGAGCGGCTTGTATGGATGGCGCTGCAGATCCTTCAGGATCACGCTTTCTTTCTTGCCGTTCAGCTCGATAACCAGAACGTGTGAGAAGAAGGCTTCATGTTCCAGAGCTTTTTTCAGCTCGTTGTGCCAGATGGCAACCGGAGTAGCTTCTTTTTCGCCACCATAGATAATGGCCGGGATTTTACGCTCCTCACGACGCAGGCGGCGGCTCGCACCTCTCCCCTGATCGTCGCGAGGAAATGCTTCAATAACAAATTCCTGAGACATGGTATTAACCTCAATCGTCACCTGAACTGCCCGCGACCAGGCCTTGGATCAGGTGATGTTTCTGAAAAGCCGGATTTCCCGGCTGACTAAAAGAGTCGGGAGCCCTTGTAGACTCCCGACCCGGTAGACTGTAATGCCCTAGAATTACGACCCGGTGGTCGTTCAGATATTCTCGAACATGGCGCTGATGGACTCTTCGTTGCTTACCCGGCGAATAGACTCCGCGAGCAGCCCGGCCATTTCGAGGACGCGGATTCTATCACAATTCCTGGTTTTGTCACCCAGTGGGATGGTGTCACAGACCACAAGTTCGTCAAGCTGAGAGGCGTTGATGTTGTCAATGGCCGGGCCAGACAGAACCGGGTGGGTGATGTAGGCAACCACTTTGGCTGCGCCCTGTTCTTTCAGGGCGTTGGCTGCCTTGCACAGGGTGCCGGCGGTATCGATAATATCGTCCACCAGGATACAGGTCTTGTCTTTGACATCACCGATGATGTGCATGACCTGGGACACATTCGCTTTCGGGCGGCGTTTGTCGATGATGGCAAGGTCCGCGTCGTTCAGGCGCTTGGCCACCGCACGGGCGCGAACCACGCCGCCAACGTCCGGAGACACCACCACAAAATTCTCGAAGCGCTGCCGGAAGATGTCTTCAAGCATGACCGGTGTGGCGTAGATGTTGTCCACCGGAATATCGAAGAAGCCCTGAATCTGATCGGCGTGCAGATCAACGGTCAGAACCCGGTCCACGCCGATGCTGGAAATCATGTCTGCGACCACCTTGGCGCTGATGGCGACACGGGTAGACCGTACCCGGCGATCCTGGCGCGCATATCCATAGTAGGGGATAACGGCGGTGACCCGAGTGGCGGAAGCACGGCGAAGTGCGTCGGCCATCACGATCAGTTCCATCAGGTTGTCGTTGGTGGGGTAGCAGGTCGGCTGGATAATGAACACATCATGGCCGCGGACATTCTCGTTGATCTCGACGGTGGTTTCTCCGTCGCTGAAACGCCCTACGGTGGCCTGACCCATGGGGATGTGAAGTTTGCGGGCAATCGCCTGGGCAAGTTCAGGGTTGGCGTTACCCGCGAAGATCATCAGTTTGGACACGATGGCATCCTTCTCAGTATCGGCGTTTGATTCAGAAGAAGCGGGGAAAAGGTGGCTGGGGTGGCAGGATTCGAACCTGCGCATGACGGGATCAAAACCCGTTGCCTTACCACTTGGCGACACCCCAGTATCGTGCTTTTTTGGCATCATTCCAGCTCTGTTAGCTTTGCGTGTAGAGGTGATGTGTTCACCCCTCTAGCTACGAACCCCGTGACGCCGGAAGGTTTGCTTTCCTGGATAACCCGGGCTGCGGATTCTGTCGGGAAACGTCCAAATACGCAAGCTCCGGTTCCGGTTAATCTTGCAGGTCCGAATTGTGCGAGCCAGTTCAGGCTCTGGTTAACCGCAGGATACAGTTTTCGAACCACATCCTCACAGTCGTTCCGGTACCTCGAGGCGTCTCCCTCAAAAGCGGGCGCTATTGTGATTCTCGGGGTGTTCCTTGTCAACCCTTGCTCGGAAAAAATCCTGCCAGTGTTTATGTCGCAGGCAGGTTTGAGAACAACGAACCAGTCCTCCGGTGGGTTTGCATTGGTTAGCGTTTCACCAACCCCTTCACCGAAGGCGGCATGGCCATGGACAAACACGGGAACATCGGCGC
This sequence comes from Pseudomonadota bacterium, assembly GCA_034189445.1. Classification (GTDB taxonomy): domain Bacteria; phylum Pseudomonadota; class Gammaproteobacteria; order Pseudomonadales; family Oleiphilaceae; genus Marinobacter. The sequence goes on along the minus strand of JAXHUV010000027.1, from coordinate 12,146 downwards.
CAAGTCTCAATCCGATTTTGGCGAGCTTATTGGTATTCAACCCGAGCTGCCAGAGGTGGTTCAGCCCCAGCAGAGTGGTTGCCGCGTTCGAGCTGCCACCGCCAAGACCACCGCCCATGGGCAGCCGTTTGGTGATGCCGATGGTGACGCCGGGCAGATCGCCCCGAGCTCGCTCCAGGAGGGCTCTGGCCGCGTGAATAATGAGATTGTCCTCGTCGTCGACACCCGGAACGGGCTGCGCCAGCCTGACGCCGGGCTCGCCGGGGGTCAGAGTAAAGCTCAGGTCGTCGCCGTAGTCGAGAAACTGAAACAGGGTCTGAAGCTCGTGATAGCCGTCGTCCCGGCGGCCGACAATGTGCAGGAACAGATTCAGTTTGGCCGGTGAGGGCAGTACAAGGTCTGGGGTCACTCCGGCTGCTCCTGCCAGTCGCTGACCGCCAGCCGGACCCGCTTGTCGTCCTTGAGGGCCGTGATGCGGGCGGGGAGCGCGGGATAGTCGGGGAGGAATGTCTGCCAGCGATCGTAGCGAATCTCCCAGCCATTCTGGCGGATGATGGCCAGGGTGCCCTGATCATCAAACAACAGACGGTAATCACTGGCCGGTGATGGCAGACCACGAATCCACCAGATCAGGTTCTGTAGGGGCAACTGCCAACCGGTGGCCGCCTCTATCAGCGCCTCCGGTTCGCCCGAGCGGTAGGTTTCGCCATTCGGCAGGGTCAGCTCGATAAAGCCGGGGACGCCTTTAAGAGTTGTGCGGCCCATGCCAAGGAAGGACGAGGAGAGGGCCAGGTTATAGGATTCGCCGTCCTGGACCCAGTGATTGATGATGGCGGTTCCGCTGTCGGAAGGCTGGTGGACGGCCAGCTTGCCGGACAGCTTCCAGTGGTCAAGCTCCCCGAGACTGGCGGCGCGGATGGCCCAGTTCGCCGGGGGCTGGTCTGTCATGCCCTCTGGCAATGAGTCGATCCGGATCGTGGTGCAGGCCCCGAGGGTGGCAAGCACCATCAATGCTGCCAGGGTTCGAACCAGTTTCATTCCGGCTTACCACCGTTGGTCAGCCGGTCTATGGTTTCCCGGAGAGCCTCGTGGTTGCTGTCCTGCTGCAAACCTTTTTGCCAGATGATTCGGGCCTGATCTTCGTCTCCGTTCATCCAGAGCGCCTCGCCATAGTGGGCGGCGACCTCCGGGTCCGGGAAGGCGGCCCAGGCGCGGGAAAGGTAGTCTAGCGCCGGCTCGATCTGGCCTTCGAGGAACAGCACCCAGCCCATGCTATCGAGGATGGCCGGGTTATCCGGGGCCAGTCGTAGCGCTTTCTCAATATAGCCGCGGGCTTCTCTCAGCCTGTTGGTCCGGGTGGCCAGAACGTAGCCCAGGGCGTTCAGGACAACGGCGTTGTCCGGCTCCTGCTCGATAACCTGCTTCAGATCGGCTTCGGCTTCGGCGGGCTTGCCAATGCTATCGTATAACATGGCCCGGGCATAGCGGATCTCGATATTGTCCGGGTGTTCTTCCAGAGCTTCCGTGGCGGCGCTCAGTGCCTCCTGCTGCTGTTCCTGATCCAGCAACAGGTTTACCTCCAGCAACCAGAAGTTCTCCGCCAGCCGGGGGTTGGCGTCGCGAAGCCTGCGGATCCGGCCAATGGCGTCCTCAAGCTGACCATTTTCAGCCAGCAGGGAGCTGGCGCGGGCCAGTGCCGGAAAGTAGTAATTGCCCTGTTCCACGCTTTGGTAATAACCAATGGCCTGCTCGGTGTTGCCCGCCTGGTCCTCAATGCGGCCCAGATAGTAGTTGGCTTCGTTGATATGGTGGCCCTGCTCGGTCAAACGTGTCAGTTCTTCCCGGGCCAGATCGGTCTGGCCATTTTCCAGGGCGACCAGTGCGTGGGATAGCCGCAGGCCTGGGGTGTCCGGGTAGCGCTTGACCAGCCGGGCAAATTCGTCCTGAGCAGCCTGTAATTCGCCTTCATTTATAAGCATTCGACCGTAGAGTGTGCCCATTTGCCGGTTGCCCGGAAAACGGCGGGTGTTTGTCAGCAGGTAATCCATGGCGCTGCCTCGCTGTCCCGTTTGATAGAGCAGGTCGCCTTTAAGGATGATGGCCGGCTGGAAATTTGCGTGTTCCCGTAGCAGTGGTTCAAGCCTGTCCAGGCCCTCCTGAGGCTGCCCGGTTACCTTTAATAGCAGCGCGATGCTGTATTCCAGTTCCGGGGTACCGGGATGGCGGTTCGACATTTTATTATACAGGCCCAACAGCTCCTGCTGTTGTTCTGGTGGCAGATTGGCGGCCAGGGCGGCCAGGCTGTCGAAGTCAGCATCGCCGCCCAGGGCCATGATCCGCTCCATGTGATGGATGGCGGTTTGAAGGTCGTTGCCTTTTACCGCCTGAATAGCAGAGATCCGATGGGCCTGGAGGTTATCCGGGTCGATCTCCAGCCAGAGCCCGGCCAGCTGCCTCTGGGCGTTGTCTGCGTTCAGGGACTGGGCAATTCTCATGGCCCGCTCAATAATGCCCTGGTCGCGGGACTGCCCGGCAGCCTTCAGGTAGTTCACCAGAGTAATATCGTAGCGACCGCGCTGGGCTGCGATTTCGGCAGACAGGAGCAGGAAGAGGGTTTCGGGCTCAAAATCAGCGTATTCAACCGGTGGCTGTGGCTCCGTTTTTGCCTCGGTGGCGACTGTTTCGTTCGAAGCAGGCGTTCCCTCGCTGCCGGTGAGGTTGGCACAACCTGCCAGTGTGAGGCCAAGCAGGCAGGTAACGAGAAACGGTACGGATTTGTGCATGCAACTTCCCATGATCTGGCGAAAACGAATCAGAAATAACCATGTTTTAACCTCTTTCTTGAGGTAGATCGGGTTCCGGCCTCAGCCGAGCCCCTATAATGGCATAAGCGTCTGATCTTGCCCAACCTGTCCGCAGTTGTCGAAGCCATGGCGGTTTTGGGTGGCGGCTCAGGCCACTGACCGTTAAAATGCTTACTGATTGCACGTATCCGCACCGCTCATCGGCAAAAGGTTGTATGGCCACAAAATGGCATTGGTAACGCTGGGAATCAATCATCGCACGGCTCCCGTTGAATTGCGGGAGAGGGTGGCGTTTACGCCCGAACGAATGGCAGAGGCGTTTGCCGAGCTGCGGGCGGCTTCAGGTGCCACCGAGGCTGCGATTTTGTCTACCTGCAACCGGACCGAATTGTACCTGGCCGGCGATGACGACTGCGCCCCCATGGTGCTTCGCTGGCTGGCCGGGTTTCATGGTCTGGAAGCGGCGGAGCTGGAAGAGGCGCTTTACGTGCACCGCGACGGCGACGCCGTGAGGCATATCATGCGTGTGGCTGCCGGCCTGGATTCCATGGTGTTGGGCGAGCCACAGATTCTCGGGCAGCTGAAAGATGCCTATTCCCTGGCCAGGGAGCAGGGCGCCAGTGGCTCATTTCTGTCCCGGCTGTTCGAGCATACGTTCTCGGTGGCAAAACGCGTAAGGACCCAGACCGCCATTGGCGAAAACCCCGTCTCAGTGGCCTATGCGGCGGTAAGTATGGCGCATCATATCTTTGCTGATATGTCCTGCAACAAGGCCCTGCTGATTGGCGCCGGCAAAACCATCGAACTGGTGGCCCGGCACCTTGAAGATGCCGGCGTGAAGGATTTCCTGGTGGCCAACCGTACCCTTGAGCGGGCACAGGCGCTGGCGGAATCCCGTGGCGGCAAGGGCATAATGCTGTCCGAGATCCCCGAGTATCTGGCCGATGTCGACATCATTATTTCGTCCACGGCAAGCCCATTGCCGATTCTGGGCAAGGGCACCGTCGAGCGCGCCCTGAAGAAACGCAAGCACCGTCCCTATTTCATGGTGGATATTGCCGTGCCCCGGGATATCGAGCCCGAAGTGGCCTCACTGGCCGATGTCTATCTATACACGGTTGACGACCTGCGCCAGGTCATCGAAGAAAACATCCGCTCCCGCGAGGGCGCGGCCCGGGAAGCCGAGAACCTGGTGGCGGCCGGGGTTCAGGATTTCCTGAGCCAGCTGCGGGCGCTGGATGCCGTGTCCACGCTCAAGCAATTCCGTCAGCGTGCCGAAGAACTGCGGGATGCGGAGACCGAAAAAGCCCTGCGCGCCCTGCGCAACGGCGCCGACCCCGAAACTGTGCTGCGCAGCATGGCACGGGGCCTTACCAACAAACTCCTGCACGAACCTTCGGTACAGGTCCGGAAGGCCACGACAGAAGGTCGGACCGAGGTGACAGAGTGGCTGCGCGAGTTGCACCAGCTGGATGTACTGGACGCGGACACGACGACAACCCCGGAAAAACTATGAAGCCATCGATCCAATCCCGCCTCGAGCAGCTGACAGACCGCTTCGAGGAAGTCAGCGCTTTGCTCAGTGATTCTTCCATTATTTCCCAGCAGGATAAGTTCCGGAACCTTTCCCGGGAGTTCGCCGAGATTGAGCCGATTGTTCAGTGCTTCCAGGCCTGGCAGCACTCGCTGGATGACATTGAGGCCGCCCGGGAGCTGGCCAAAGATGGCGACGCCGATATGCGGGAAATGGCGGAAGAAGAGCAGCAACTTGCCCAGCAGAAAAGCGAAGAGCTGGATGAAGAGCTCCAGCGCCTGATGCTGCCGAAAGACCCGAACGACGGCAAGAATGTGTTCCTGGAGATTCGCGCCGGCACTGGCGGTGACGAAGCCGCCATTTTTGCCGGCGATCTGTTCAAAATGTATCTGCGCTACGCCGAGCGTAGGCGATGGCAGGTGGAAGTGCTGAGTGAAAGCGAGGGTGAACACGGCGGCTACAAGGAATTGATTGCCCGGGTGGCCGGCGATGGGGTTTACGGTGCCCTTAAGTTTGAATCCGGCGCCCACCGGGTGCAGCGTGTTCCAGAAACCGAGTCCCAGGGCCGGATTCACACCTCGGCCTGCACCGTTGCGGTGATGCCGGAGGCCGATGAAGCCGAAGCTATTGAGATCAACAAGGCGGATTTGCGGGTCGACACCTTTCGATCCTCGGGTGCTGGCGGTCAGCACATTAACAAGACGGACTCCGCGATCCGGATAACACATCTGCCTAGCGGGATTGTGGTGGAATGCCAGGAAGAGCGCTCCCAGCACAAGAACCGGGCCAAGGCTTTGAGCCTGCTGGCTTCGCGGCTGCAGAATGCCGAGAATGAGCGGCAACAGAAGTCCATGGCGGAAACCCGCAAGAGCCTGGTGGGCAGTGGTGACCGTTCCGAACGCATCCGCACCTACAACTTCCCCCAGGGCCGGGTGACCGACCACCGCATCAACCTTACTCTCTACAAGCTGGATGAGGTGATCGGCGGCGATCTGGATTCAGTGATCGGCCCGCTGCGCCAGGAACACCAGGCCGAACTGCTGGCCCGGCTGTCCGAGGAGTAAGGGCTTGCTGAGCTGCGAAGAATTGCTGCGCAGGGCCTGCCAGCAACTCGATAGCGATACGCCACGGCTGGACGCGGAATTGTTGCTGGCCAGGGTGACTGGCCTGAGCCGAACCAGCTTCCGGGCCTGGCCGGAGCGGACCCTGACCGACGAGCAGACAAGTGCCTTTCACACCCTGCTGGCGCGCCGGCTCAATGGTGAGCCCATCGCCCATATTCTGGGGGAGCAGGGGTTCTGGACCCTGACCCTGAAAGTCAACGATTCCACCCTGATTCCGCGCCCGGACACCGAATGCCTGGTTGAGGCCATTCTGGATCTGGATTTGCCGGACGGGGCCCGTGTTCTGGATCTGGGCACCGGTACCGGAGCCATTGCCCTGGCTCTGGCCAGTGAAAAGCCTGACTGGCAGATTCTGGCGGCGGATAACTCACCGGATGCCGTGTCACTGGCCAGGGAGAATGCCGAAGCACTGCGATTGTCGGTTGAGGTGTTCCAGAGTGACTGGTTTACCGGACTGCCGGCCCGGACTTTTGATCTGATTGTCAGCAACCCCCCTTATATAGAAGCAGGCGATGAGCACCTGAACCGCGGAGATGTGCGTTTTGAACCGGTCTCGGCCCTCGTGTCCGGCGCGGACGGGCTGGATGATATCCGTCACCTGATCGCTGCATCGCCGGACTGGCTGGCGGGCGGTGGCTGGCTGCTGCTGGAGCATGGCTATAATCAGGGCGCCGCTGTCCAGGCTATCTTCGCCCGGGACGGATGGGCGTCTATTTGTACCGGTCAGGATTATGGCGGTAATGATCGCTACACCCTGGCACGCCTTCCTCACGATGGATCAGGAGATACGGATGCTCAGTGACGAAGAGCTGCTGCGTTACAGCCGGCAGATTCTGCTGCCCCGCTTTGATATTGAAGGCCAGGTTCGCCTGAAAAGCGCCCGGGTGCTGGTGGTGGGCGCCGGCGGTCTGGGCTGCCCGGTGGCTCTCTACCTGGGAGCGGCAGGGGCCGGCCACCTGACCCTGGCAGACGATGATCGCATTGAGCTCGCCAACCTGCAGCGGCAGGTGGCGTTCGGGCAGGACCAGATCGGGCAGCCCAAATCCGCCGCGCTGGCTGAGCGGGTGCGCGGCATCAACCCCCTGGTTTCCGTGGAGCCTCTGGGCCAGCGACTCACCTCCGACAACCTGCAACACCAGGTGGAAGCGGCCAGTGTGGTGGTGGACTGCACCGACAACTTCCAGACCCGCTTTGCCCTGAACCGCGCCTGTGTCAAAGCCGGCGTGCCACTGGTGTCGGGTGCTGCCATCCGCGGGGAAGGGCAGGTCAGCGTATACGACAGCCGCAACCCGCAAAGTCCCTGTTATCACTGCCTGTATGACGAGCAGGGCAACGAAGACCTCAGCTGCTCCGAAGCCGGCGTGGTCGGCCCGCTGGTCGGCATGATCGGGGCCACCCAGGCCATGGAAACCCTGAAAGTCATCACCGGCATCGGTACCCCGCTGGTGGGACGACTACTGATACTGGATGCCTGGGAAATGCAGTGGCGCGAGATGAAACTGGCCCGGGATCCTTCCTGTCCGGTTTGTTCTGGTTAACTGTGGAGTAAGCCCACTTCCAACCTCTGGGTTAACTTGCCAGGCATCTTCAGTTCTTCAGCGCCTGGAATTTTGCGATTGTCTCTTTCCTGCTCTCTTTCAGATCAACGATCTGTCTTGGATGCCCCTTCGGAAAAACACCAACTTTCGTATTCGGGGCATGAATCCGGGTATTCGCCCGAAGTGGCGGATTGGATTATAGTTGACGCACTTTCGACATCTACACAGATCCAACCAGCCGATTTTCAGGGAGTTTTGTGCCGGGAATGGAGAACAATACCGAAGGCCGTCGTGACGGCGTGTGGGCCCAGCCGTATACTCTGGAGTCCGGGCAGACTCAATACCATGAACTGGGCCATATCCGTTTGTGGGTCACCCTGCTGGATCAGGAATGGCAGGTTCGGTCCGAAACGCTCGAACTGGATGCCGATCCCGCCGGCTGGACAGAAACCATCGGCCATACCCTGCCGTCGGAAACGGTGCCGTTGCAGCGATTCATCCGGGAAGGCCAATCCTCGGTCACCTTCCTGCCCGCCCTCGCCAGCCTGCCCACGGTGATTCGCCCCTTCCAGCCGCTGACCATTCCGGCTGGCGGACGTTGCACCATCTATGTGGGAACCCTGGTCTGGATGAAGGTTTGTGTGGGGGACAAGCAAACCCTGTTAGCGGAAATCCCCCTGGCGTCCCTGTCCATGACCTGGGTGGGAAGGAACACCATGGAGGGGGAGCTTTGTTACGCCTCGACCAGTTTTGCCAGGCTGGCGCTTGAGGCCGTGCCAAAACGCCCCTGGCGAGCGGTTACCCCGGTGACCCTGATCAACCGGCGGGAAGAACCCCTGCTGCTGGAGCGGTTCAGCCTGCCGACACCCTTGCTGCCATTGCACCAGAACGAGCGCGGCCAGCTGTGGACACCGGGCGTCACCGTCGAGGTGGAAACGGACATGAATTCCGCCAGCCTGAATATCGAGCAGTCATTGCTTGCGGCGGCGGGCAAATGCCGACAGGTGGCGGGTGCCCGTGAGGCGATGGCTCGTGGCCGTTTGGTGCGCGCTTTTGACCGGATGTTTGGCTGACACAGAAAAGGGAGTTGACGCTTTGCTGGAAACAATAGAAACAGGCGTGATGGCGGTAATCAGCGGTATCGCCTGGGGGCAGTGGCTCAGTTCCGCTTTTCTGGTGGCACTCGGGCTTTCGCTCGGCTCCCTGGCGGCCCGAAGTGTCGGCCGTTTCATGGAGGCGCGCACATCCCGCCACCATGCCGTCATGGTTCGCCGGCTGGTGTTTTATGTCATTGTCGTTCTGTTCGCCATGGCGGCCCTGAGAGAGGCCGGTTTTTCACTGGATGTGGTACTCGGCGCGGCCGGCATCCTGACCGTCGCCATCGGCTTCGCCTCACAGACATCTGCCTCCAACATGATCAGTGGCTTGTTCCTGTTGGTCGAGAAACCCTTTGAAATTGGTGATTTCATTGAGGTGGATGCCACCCTGGGTGAAGTTATTGGTATTGATATGTTGAGCGTGAAACTGCGCACCCCGGACAACCTCTATGTGCGTATTCCCAACGAAACCCTGATCAAGACCCGGGTGGTCAACCGTTCCCGCTTCCCGATCCGTCGGCTCGACCTGCCCGTGGGAATTGCCTACGCTGAAGACGCAGAGAGGGTGGAGGCTCTGTTGCTGGACCTTGCGGAAAAGAACCCTGCCTGTCTTGAAGAGCCGAAGCCCTTTACACTGGTAACCGGCTTTGGTGCGTCTTCTGTTGATCTGCAGTTTTCTTTCTGGGTGCCCAAAGACAAGGTTCTGGAGAGCCGGAGCCGCATGATGGCCACCATCAAGAAGACCCTGGACCGGGAAGGCATTGAAATCCCGTTCCCCCATACCAGCGTTTATGCGGGGAGCCATTCGACGCCGTTCCGTATACAGTTGTTGGAGCCGGAGAAAAACACAGAAAAGGATCTCCCGGATGTCGATAAAAACAGATGAAGTCATCAAAACCATCGCCCCGACACCTGCCCAGAACAAAATGAGTCTTGGCTGGCGCGAATGGGTGGCGCTGCCGGATCTGGGTATCAGCCGAATCAAGGCGAAAATTGATACCGGTGCCAGAACGTCCTGCCTTCACACGTTTCGCACTGAACCCTACACTGAAAACGGTGAGCGGCGTGTGCGCTTCTGGGTTCATCCGGTGCAGAACGATCTGCGCCAGGTTGTCGAGTGCGACGCCAGAGTGCTGGATGAGCGGGACGTCTCCGACTCCGGCGGCCACAAGGAAATGCGCATGGTGATCGGCACCACCCTGCTTATTGGTGACCAGAAATGGCCCATTGAAATGACATTGACCAACCGTGATTCCATGCGCTTCCGAATGCTGCTCGGCCGGACCGCCATGGCCGGGCGCTCGCAAATTTATCCCGAAGCTTCCTATCTTGCCGGTGAGCCGACCCCCGAGGACTGAACATGAAAATTGCCGTTTTGTCGCGAAACCGCCACCTTTATTCAACCCGTCGCCTGGTTGAGGAAGGCATCAACCGTGGTCATGAAGTGAGGGTGATCGACTGCCTCCACTGTTCAATGAATATCACCTCGGCCAATCCGAAGATTCATTATCACGAAGAAGTGCTTGAGAACTTCGATGTGGTGATTCCCCGCATCGGCGCGTCGGTTACCTTTTACGGGACTGCGGTGCTGCGCCAGTTCGAGATGATGGGCGTGTTTCCGGTCAACGAATCGGTGGCTATCACCCGCTCCCGTGACAAGCTGCGCTCCCTGCAACTGCTGGCGCGGAAAGGCGTGGGCATGCCGGTTACCGGGTTCGCCAACAAGCCGGACAACGTACCGGAATTGCTGGAAATGGTGGGCGGCGCGCCGGTGGTGATCAAACTGCTGCAGGGCACCCAGGGCATTGGCGTTGTGCTGGCGGAAACCCGGAAAGCCGCGGAGAGTGTGATCGAGGCCTTTATGGGGTTGAAAGCCGATATTCTGGTGCAGGAGTTCATCAAGGAAGCCGGCGGTGCCGATATCCGCTGTTTCGTGATCGGCGACAAGGTGATCGCCGCCATGAAGCGACAGGGTGCCGAAGGTGAGTTCCGCTCCAACCTTCACCGGGGTGGCAGTGCCTCTCTGGTGCGTATCACCCCGGAAGAACGCCGTACTGCGATTACCGCGGCCAAGGCCATGGGCCTCAATGTGGCCGGCGTTGACCTGCTGCGCTCCAGTCGCGGGCCGCTGGTGATGGAAGTCAATTCCTCGCCAGGCCTTGAAGGTATTGAAAATGCAACCGGTAAAAACGTGGCCGGCATGATCGTCAACTGGACTGAAAAGAACCAGCAACCCTGGAAAACCCGAACCAAGGGGAGGGGCTAGACAATGGCTCGCGCCCCTTTTGAAATAGCCGGCAACCAGATAACTGCCGGCACCCGGCAAACCGTGGAAATTCCGGTTGCCAAGCTCTACACCCACACGCCGCTGTATATTCCCGTTGAGGTTGTGCATGGCCGGCGGGACGGCCCGGTACTGATGGTGTGTGGCGCTATCCACGGCGATGAGATCAACGGCGTTGAGATTGTCCGCCGGGTGCTCACCAATTCCGCCCTGAGGCACCTTCGGGGCACCCTGGTGGCGGTACCCATTGTTAATATATTCGGGTTTGTACAGCGCACTCGATACCTGCCGGACCGGCGGGATCTGAACCGCTGTTTCCCTGGCAGCGAACGCGGGTCTCTGGGCGGGCGCATTGCCTATCTGCTGCGCACCCAGATCATGGAGCGGGTTACCCATATCATCGATTTGCACACCGGGGCGATTCACCGGTTCAACCTGCCGCAAATCCGGGCTGAGCTGAAAAACCCGGAAACCGTGCGCATGGCCGAAGCCTTTGGCGCTCCGATCATTATCAACGCCGGGCTGCGTGAAGGAAGCCTCCGGGCCTATGCCGATTCCCAGGATATTCCGGTCGTCACTTTCGAGGGGGGCGAGGCCCTGCGGTTTGATGACGTAGTCATCTCCAGTGGCGTGAAAGGCGTGATCCGGGTGATGCGGGAACTGGAAATGATTCCCGCCAAAAAAGGCCCGGTAGCGCCCAGAAAGCGCTCGGAAACCGCCGCCAACTCACAATGGGTACGAACGGACACCGACGGCATTCTGCGCCCGGTGGCAAGCCTGGGACAAAAGGTGCGCAAGGGCCAGAAACTGGCGATGGTGGCAGACCCCTTCGGCGAATCGGAAACCGCCGTGCTGTCTCCCTGCTCCGGTATTGTGATTTGCGTGAATAACCTGCCATTGGTGAACGAAGGCGAGGCAATTTACCACATAGCCCGCTTTGACGAACTCGGCGAGGCGGAAAAGGCCATGGATTACTTCCGAAGCAGTTACGAATCCGACGTCAGTGACGCCGTGTTACCGGTTCATCCGTGGGATGAAAACCAGAAATAAGCGGGAGATCAGCCATGATCTGGGGTCAGAGCTTTATTGAGCTGGTAACGTTGCAGACACGAGGGTAAGCGGCTCCCGGCGAAACTGGCATTCCGTGCCGCAACTCCTAAGCTTGATAGAAGATTGGTAGTAAGCAAATCAAACCAGGCATGGAGCCGTTGTGAGCCGCTTTGACCGCATCTACAAGATTCATGATTTACTCAGAAATGCCCGCCACCCCGTGCCCATGCGCAGCTTTACCGAGGCGCTTGAAGCCAGCCGGAACACTGTCACCCGCGATTTCGAATTCATGAGGGACTCGCTCAGTGCGCCCATTGAGTACTGCCGGGAACAGAACGGCCACCGGTACGCCCCCGACTCTCCCGAATTTGAACTGCCAGGGTTCTGGATGAACCCGGCCGAACTCTATGCGCTGCTTGCGTGTGAACAGTTGCTGGAAAACGTGCAGCCCGGAATGATCACCAGTCGTCTGGCGCCACTGAAAGACAAGATTCGTCACCTGCTGGGCGAATCCGGCCACGACGCCGAACGCATCAGCGAGCGCATCCACATCCAGCCCATCCAGGCCCGCATGGCCGCGCCTCAGATCTTTGACCCGGTGGCCGAGGCAACACTCGCTGGCAAACGACTGAGCTTCTCCTACAGAGCCCGCAGCAGCGCCGGCAACACCCACCGTCAGACAGACCCTCAGCGGCTACTGCATTATCGCTCGAAC
>JAXHUV010000269.1:0-2884 GCA_034189445.1 Pseudomonadota bacterium | reverse complement strand
ATGAAGTTCTTTCTGCTTACGCAGAAACTTGAGAAGCGCCTGTAATTCAGCGCGGTCACTTTTCGCACCTGAAATACTATCGCGGAACACCTCGACAACGTCATAGCCTCTATGCTGTAAACGGTCATACCACCACGTGATTGCCAACTCAACGAACGACCTGAATTAGATATCCTTAACAAGGGTCAGCATGCCCGGCGGCAATTTCCACCGGCGCTTATCTTCTGACAACACGACCACCGTCTTGCGGTTTTTCTTGATGACAACACCGAAGATAGTACCTTCGTCGGTTCTGAAGGAGACTTGGTTACCGATGTGAATTTGAGCCAGTACATTTTGATCCTGCTTCGCCCTTAAATAATCAATACGCTCACAGATGATATGATTCAGTTCCAACAACTGCTCGATTGTCATGTCATCTATTAGCATTACGTACCTCATTTGGTTGGTAAAGCGGGCACCGCAGTGGATCACCAGCAAATTTTTCTTTCCAAATTCGAGGCGTTAGCTCGACGACCTGGCTTGCCGGATGCTGGCTGACACGCTGAAGCACATCGATCAAATAGGTTTGAGGATTGATGTTATGCAATTTGCAGGTGCTGATCAGGCTTTGAATCAGGCCAACGTGCTCCGCGCCCAATTCGGTCCAGCAGAATAGCCAGTTCTTCCTTCCCATTGGGATGGTACGGATTTCTCGTTCCAGATGGTTGGTGTCTAACGGAACCTCCGGATCGGTCAAGAACACACGCAGTTGGGTTTCCCGGGCCATCACATAGTTAAGTGCTTTGGTCATCGGATGTTTGGGTGTTAGATCAGGACGCTGGCATTGCGCCTGGCACCAGTTAAAAAAGCCATCGACTATGGGTTTGCTGTGCTGGAGTCGGTATTGATGCTTTTTATCGCCAGTGAGCTTTTGCTCCTGAACAGCCCGCTCGACCTGATATAAAGCGCCGATCTGCTCCAGCGCCTGTGCCACTGCTTGCGGATCACGCTCTTGCGCCTCAACGAAGTAACGGCGACTGTGCACCCAGCACTGCGCGTGAGTGACGCCCTGGGTTTTCTCCGCATAGCGGGCATAAGCACTGTGACCGTCGGTGATCAGGGTTCCACTGAATTGGCTTTTCAGGGTGTTCTCAATATGCTGGCGACCACGGCTTTCGCTGTAGGTAAATACCACTTCATCGTCTTCGCCATAAAGGGGCCAGAACCAGCCTTGCTTGAGTTTGCCCTTGTGCTGTCGTCCGGCTTTGATCGGGGTTTCGTCCATCGCCAACACCCGGCTAAGCAGAATATGTCGGCATTGGGCCTCGACAATGGGGCGCAATAGCCCAATCGAGCGCTTAACCCAATTGGTTAAGGACGAGCGGGCCACGGTGATGCCCTGTTGCGCCATTCTCTGGTGTTGTCGATACAGGGGCAGATGGTACTGGAACTTATCCACCAGCAATCCGGCTAACAAACTGACATCGGCAATACTGCGCTCCAACACTTGGTCTGGTAACGCGGCGGTTTGCATGGATTGATCTGCCTTGTGCTTAAACACCGGCATTTCATAACGCAAGACCACATAGCTGGCCGATTGCTGGGCCAGTTTAAACGTGATGTAAGTGTCGATAATCTCGTATTGATCAGCGTCAGGACCGGACAGCTCCGGCGGCAGCACCGCAATGACTTCTACCGGAACGTCTTCACTAAAGCGTAAACCCGCATCAGTGGCACAATCGTCCGGGCGCTGCTTTTTGGCTTTACCTCGTTTGAAGGACGAGACGGTGACGCTGTCTTCCGGTTCGGGCAGTGTTTGGGTGGGCTCACCCAGCAGGTTGATCTGATCAGGCGCATCAATAATGCGTTTTTCGGATTTGCGGCCAAACAGCTGGCGCTCGAACCAGGCAACGCGATCTTTTAAATGCTGATTTTCTTCTCGCAGCAGCGCGACTTCTGCCTCAGCAGAAGTCGGTGTGGATTCAGGTTGTAATGGCGCATTGGCGGCCGGATCAGACTGAGAACTCATGGGGTTGGATTATACCAACCGGAGCTCTAAGCTGCATGAATATAACGTTTATATTGGCGGATTTTTTTAACCTCCAATCCATCCAGTAACAATTTTAAATGGGCCCAACTCAATATTTTTTTATCAGCACCGGAGGCTCGATAATTGAATTGCCCTTGTTCCAGGCGCTTGAACCAGATACAGAATCCGGCGCCATCAAAATACAGGATTTTAAGGTGGGTTTTACGCCGGTTGATAAACACAAACAGTTGGCCACTGGCCGGATCATCCTGGAGCTGAGACACCACCAGCGCACTGAGGCCATCAAAGGATTTGCGCATGTCCACCGGCTGGGTATACAGCCAAATCCTGACGTTGGGTTCAGGTAGAAACATCAGGGCTGGCTCAGCAACAACTCAACCCCATTGCCCAGTTTGAGCGTGATCCGCCAGGGGCGTTCAGGCGCATCGGACCATTGATCCAATTCCACAAAACTCGATTCAGGCACAGCTGAAGCGGCTGGTGCATCGTCGGAGCTCAGGATACGCTGGCGCCACTTGCAGAAACTGGCGTAAGGTAATGTCTGTTCCCGACAGAATTGCGCTCCGGACAGGCCTGAACGCTGATATTGCTCAATGAGTTCTACCCACGCTGGGGCTGATCGTCGACTGTATTTCTGGCTTGGCATTGCTCTGACTCCTTCCGTAATTAGACGGAGTTAGCCTATCGCGCGGCATTGGATCAGTTAAGTACGGTGTGGAATGAGCGGTTACCCAACGGTGTCTGCATGAACTCCAACGATCTGACCAATCTCGGCTCGGGTCATACCCGTTTTTCTAAGCTCTTTTGCTGTTCGACGCTTTTCTTCAATGGCTTCAAAAGGTAATTTGCGGG
>JAXHUV010000268.1:0-2889 GCA_034189445.1 Pseudomonadota bacterium | reverse complement strand
TCGCTATATCCGCCTTGGGCGTTTCCAGTGTCATTCCAAGATATCCAGTTCCATAAAGGGATTGCGCACCTGGTACCAGATGGTCCTGCCTTCCTTATCCCGGGGAGGTTCCCGGACGGGCATCACCGGCCAGTCACTGTCCGGCGTTACCTTGAGCATGTACACCTCCCGGGTGTAGCGCTCCTCCGAATGCAGGGTGTCCAGCCGGACCATCAGCGCCAGGTCACGGGTTTCAGTATCCGGACCGCTCTTGCTGTGGTCCGGGGGCGAGAACGCCAGTTGCAGGTGCCCGCCCCCTTCCCGGATTTCCAGGTTCGTCAGGATATCATGGGAGCAGCGCACCCAGGTTTCCGGGGTATCACGGAACCAGCCCGGGCGTTCCGGCCGGATGCGCCAGGCGCTGAGCCACACCCGCCGGGGCGCGGGCTGGCCCGGGGGCTCTATCATCCCCGCCGCCGTCAGGGCGTGGCAGTTCAGCACCAGTTGGTCCTTACCGCCTCCCTCTTCCGCCGGGACCTTCTCCAGGGAAAGGCTGTTACCAAGCCGGGCGAACGCCTGCTCGTACTCCGCCAGCGATCCATTGTGGACCTGGGCGGGTTCCCGGGACCATCAGGCGGCCTTAATGTATGGACTAGAGCAATGCCACGAATCTTGGCTTCAGGCAATAGTGGAAGCGCCTGCTCTAGATTCTTCGGTAACCTGAGCAAAAATTTCCGTGATGGTTGTTTTTGGATCTAACTTTTTCAGCTCCAGCTCCAGCACCCGCTTCCCCTGACGTTTCAACTCCTCACTGGGTATAGCCCACTCGCTGACCGGCAGCGGCTTTGACCATTTCTCCATACTCTCTGGCAGAGCTTTTTGGCTGAGACGTAGCAACTTGTCGTTCTCCCAGACCACCAGCCGGTTGGGAATCGTCCAGAAGGTCATGACGTGGTATAGGTACCAGAGGAACACGTAAATCCAGCCCACTTCGCCCGCCTGACGGCGGCGATGGAGGTTTCGCCGGGCATTGTGGAAAAATGACACGCCTTCCTCGGGGCCTTCCCCCGGTGCCCGGATTGCATCTGAAGGCTCGTCCGATGCCATCAGTTCGCCTTGAGGTTGAATCGCTTCCAGGGTGTGCACTTCATATTCCATGTAGGCCCGCAAGGCTTCCCAGTTACTGATGGACAGGGGTAAGCCGTGGGTCTCGAATTCAACGTTAAAGCGTTCGCCCGTCTCTGGGTGTCGGAATCCGATGCCTAATCCGTATTGGCGCCGCACCCCGTATTCGCTCACGCCCTGCGCTTCAACCACCCAGGCTTCCAGCTCCTCCCACGGAATATAGATGGGCTCGCTGTGGCCCTCGGGAACAAAACAGACCTCCCTGCGCTGGCGGTTGAAGCGGGTGGGGACAATTTTTTCAACGCGGCTATGCATCTGCCAGCGGGTTTGCAGGCCAAGTAGAAGCACAAACAGCCCCCCTCCCAAACCGATCCAGAATGAAAGGCCAATTGTTGCCCAGAAGAGCCGCGAAGCATCCTCAACACCACTGCCAATATAATAGCCAGCCAAGTAACTGACGCAGGGAAAAACGACGGCAAAAAGCAAAAACAGAAAAAATGGCCCGCCCAACACCATCTGCCACGCAAAGGCAAACGATTTGCCAACACCAAGGTCCAGATAGTGCTCAGTGACAGTACCCACGACCCTCCCGTAGTCCACCGGCAATGCGCCGGTGGGGAGTGGTTTTGGGGCCAGATAGGTCAGTCGCCCGGTCGGGAAGGATTCGACCTCACCGGCCTGATGGCGCTGCCGGGACGGGCGCAAGGGTTTGGATTGACTCATGGATACAGGTCCAGCGCGGTCAGCGGTTGACGAATGGGCCGCCACAAGGGCGTATCATGGGGTGACTCATCCACCGGAGTAATCGGAAATTCTGGTTTCAGCGGCAGTGCCAGCAGATGATCGTGTGTGCGGTAAGCCCCGTCTGCCCCCAACGTTTCCAAGCGGACCATCACCATGACATCGCGGGTTTTCTCCCCGTGCTTCGTTTTCGACGGCTGCGGCACCGTGAATTGCAGTTGTAGATGGTCACTGCTGTCGAGTACTTCCATGGTTTCAATAATGGGTGCAGAACAGCGTACCCAGGTTTCGGGAAGACGGTTAAGCATGCCCGACCGAGCGGGTTGCACCTGCCATGCGGACAGAGACAAGCGGTAGGGCTCCTTATTCACAAGCGACAGATCGTGGTTCAGGGTAGTTGGCCCCCAGTTATGAATATTCAGGATTACATCGGACGATGCACCGTTCCTGGCGTCGTTGGCGGGTGTAATACTGACCGGGTCGGCCATGGCCGCCAGTGCAGCTTCGTACTCCGCCAGGGATAGATTCTTATTACGCTCCGCCTCAGAACTCCAGGGGGTACTCAGTAGCCACTTGTCACGTTCGCTAAGCTTGTAGCGGTTGTACAGCCATGTACCAGCCAACTCCAAGACCGAGAACGCCAATCCGAACAGATTCAGGCGCGCAAGTTGTACAGCCAAGTGCCGCCCAGCTCGAACACGGTAAACACCAGCCCGGCAATGTTCAGGCGGGCGAACAGGCTGGACAGCCGGGTGCCGGCGGTGGCCCATGCACCCGCCTTGTCGGCGGCTCGCCATACCTCCTGCCCAGCTATTCGTGTCTGATTTAGGCCATAAAGATTTGTCGTCGTCAGCCCGCCACTGCCCACCATACCGAGAGCCGCACCCAATTGCGCCTCCACATTACCGGTCCGTACCGCTTCCAGCCAGTTGTTGGCATGTTTATAACTTATAAGTACCCGAAGTAACCGGCTCGGACCAGCCTGCATAGTCTCCGTCGGCGGCCTTCCGGCGCTCTCCGGCTCTCAGGGGTTGTTCGGTCATG
>JAXHUV010000267.1:0-2898 GCA_034189445.1 Pseudomonadota bacterium | reverse complement strand
GTCATCCGCTAACTTTTCAACGGTAGTCGGTTCGGTCCTCCAGTTGATGTTACTCAACCTTCAACCTGCCCATGGATAGATCGCCCGGTTTCGGGTCTACTCCCAGCGACTTCTCGCCCTATTAAGACTCGGTTTCCCTACGCCTCCCCTAAACGGTTAAGCTTGCCACTGAAAGTAAGTCGCTGACCCATTATACAAAAGGTACGCAGTCATCGTTCGAAAACGACTCCCACTGCTTGTACGTACACGGTTTCAGGGTCTATTTCACTCCCCTCACAGGGGTTCTTTTCGCCTTTCCCTCACGGTACTGGTTCACTATCGGTCAGTCAGGAGTATTTAGCCTTGGAGGATGGTCCCCCCATCTTCAGACAGGATAACACGTGTCCCGCCTTACTCGTTTTCATCCAGCCTCTCGTTTCGTGTACGAGACTTTCACTCTCTATGGTTGGCCTTTCCAGACCATTCCACTACAAAGGGGCCAGACTTAAGGGCTACTCCCCGTTCGCTCGCCGCTACTAAGGGAATCTCGGTTGATTTCTTTTCCTCCGGGTACTTAGATGTTTCAGTTCCCCGGGTTCGCCTCTCAAAGCCTATTGATTCAGCTAAGAGATACCCGCAAGCGGGTGGGTTTCCCCATTCGGAAATGTTCGGATCACAGCTCGTT
The DNA here is from genome assembly GCA_034189445.1 of Pseudomonadota bacterium. Lineage (GTDB taxonomy): Bacteria > Pseudomonadota > Gammaproteobacteria > Pseudomonadales > Oleiphilaceae > Marinobacter. The sequence continues at coordinate 2,234 of JAXHUV010000267.1, read as the reverse complement.
TACCAGCTCCCCGAACCTTATCGCAGGTTACTACGTCCTTCATCGCCTCTGACTGCCAAGGCATCCACCGTGCACGCTTGTTCACTTGACCATATAACCCGAAGGCGTCTGGTACATGAACGGTTCGTAACGATTATCGCCGATTGGCGCTTGTATCAAACAATACAAGACAATCTTTCAGATCCGGTTTGTTAAAGAGCGTTTACGTCCATGGATGGACCGTATGCCGATAGGAGCCACGGATGGCGGTTCGGCAACGTCCATGGATGGACCGTATGTCGCAAGAAGGCAGGGATGCCGATGCGACTAAAGCCGGAGCTTTAAAGGATCCACTTCACAGCGAAGTGTATGCTTCAAAGCTCGATGGGCTTTAACAGTTTGATCAGGTAATAGGTGTGAACGCTTGCCGGAATCTCGCCATCGTTTAAGGAGGTGATCCAGCCCCAGGTTCCCCTAGGGCTACCTTGTTACGACTTCACCCCAGTCATGAATCACACCGTGGTGACCGTCCCCCCGAAGGTTAGACTAGCCACTTCTGGTGCAACCCACTCCCATGGTGTGACGGGCGGTGTGTACAAGGCCCGGGAACGTATTCACCGCGACATTCTGATTCGCGATTACTAGCGATTCCGACTTCACGCAGTCGAGTTGCAGACTGCGATCCGGACTACGACCGGTTTTCTGAGATTGGCTCTCCCTCGCGGGTTCGCGGCCCTCTGTACCGGCCATTGTAGCACGTGTGTAGCCCTACTCGTAAGGGCCATGATGACTTGACGTCATCCCCACCTTCCTCCGGTTTGTCACCGGCAGTCTCCTTAGAGTTCCCGACATCACTCGCTGGCAAATAAGGATAAGGGTTGCGCTCGTTACGGGACTTAACCCAACATTTCACAACACGAGCTGACGACAGCCATGCAGCACCTGTCTCAGAGTTCCCGAAGGCACCATCCCATCTCTGGAATGTTCTCTGGATGTCAAGAGTAGGTAAGGTTCTTCGCGTTGCTTCGAATTAAACCACATGCTCCACCGCTTGTGCGGGCCCCCGTCAATTCATTTGAGTTTTAACCTTGCGGCCGTACTCCCCAGGCGGTCAACTTATCGCGTTGGCTGCGCCACTAAAGGATCAAGTCCTCCAACGGCTAGTTGACATCGTTTACGGCGTGGACTACCAGGGTATCTAATCCTGTTTGCTACCCACGCTTTCGCACCTCAGTGTCAGTATCGGTCCAGGCAGTCGCCTTCGCCACTGGTGTTCCTTCCGATCTCTACGCATTTCACCGCTACACCGGAAATTCCACTGCCCTCTACCGTACTCTAGCTCAGCAGTATCAGGTGCCGTTCCCAGGTTGAGCCCGGGGCTTTCACATCTGACTGACTGAACCACCTACGCGCGCTTTACGCCCAGTAATTCCGATTAACGCTCGGACCCTCCGTATTACCGCGGCTGCTGGCACGGAGTTAGCCGGTCCTTCTTCTGCTGTTAACGTCACAGTAAGCGGGTATTAACCACTCACCTTTCCTCACAGCTGAAAGTGCTTTACAACCCGAAGGCCTTCTTCACACACGCGGCATGGCTGGATCAGGGTTGCCCCCATTGTCCAATATTCCCCACTGCTGCCTCCCGTAGGAGTCTGGGCCGTGTCTCAGTCCCAGTGTGGCTGGTCATCCTCTCAGACCAGCTACGGATCATCGCCTTGGTGGGCTCTTACCCCACCAACCAGCTAATCCGACGCGGGCTCTTCTGATAGCGTGAGGTCCGAAGATCCCCCACTTTCCCCCAAGGGGCGTATGCGGTATTAGCAGTCGTTTCCGACTGTTGTCCCCCACTACCAGGTAGATTCCCACGCGTTACTCACCCGTCCGCCGCTCGTCACCCAAGAAGCAAGCTTCTCTGTGCTACCGCTCGACTTGCATGTGTTAGGCCTGCCGCCAGCGTTCAATCTGAGCCATGATCAAACTCTTCAGTTTATATCTGGTTGAACTCCAGACTGCTCGCAGTCTTTCGTTCGGCTCAAGGGTTACTACGCTAAATGAATATTCAGTTAGGTTGCTTGCCTTGATTAAGCTTGCGTGCTCAATCCCGACAAACGCCCACACATATTACCTGATCAGTTTGTTAAAGAGCGGCTCGATCAACTGCACCGAAAACCTGCCGGTGCAACCTGTTGTCTCGAGCGAGGCGCGTATTCTACCGCCGCCTGTTTCAGTGTCAACCGTTTTTTCGTTTGTTTTTC
>JAXHUV010000266.1:0-2923 GCA_034189445.1 Pseudomonadota bacterium | reverse complement strand
CGCGGAATCCGTCGATGCCATGCTCAACCGGGCCGACCAGGCTTTGTACCAGGCCAAACGGGCGGGCCGTAATCAGGTGCGGGTCTATACCGGGGATGGCGACACCGAGAGCTATACCGGCCAGCAAGTCTGACCGGCCCGGCCTGAAACCGACCGGCGACGGCCACCGGCACCTGATCTGTCGGCCCCGGCGTCCGGTTCGGGAACAGACGACGGTCCCACTGTGTCGTTGCCTGGTGGGGTATCGATCATTGGTTTGCAGTGGGTAAAGGGCTCGCCCTTCTGCTATTATCTGAACAGGATTGCTTAACATACAAAACGGGAGCATCTGATGAAGCGGGTAAATGGAAAGGTTGCGTTGGTTACTGGTGGCGCCATGGGGATGGGGAAATCCCACTCGGAACTGCTGGCCGCCGAGGGAGCAAATGTTTTCGTTTGTGATATTGACGTTGAAAAAGGCAAGGAGGTCGTTGAGGAAATCCGCCGCCAGGGCGGGAACGCTGAATTTTTGCGGCTGGACGTTTCGAATGAGGCCGATTGGAGCGCTGCCATCAAATCGGTTAAAGAAAAAGCCGGCAGGCTGGACATACTGGTCAACAATGCAGGGATTCTGGTCCTCAAACCGGTACATGAAACCAGTAACGAAGAGTGGGACCGCGTATTCGATATAAACGTGCGCGGAACTTTCCTCGGTATTCGGGAGGCCGTGCCTCTTATGAGGGAAAGTGGCGGCGGCTCAATTATCAACATTTCATCGATCTACGGCATCGTTGGTGCTCCGAACTCAGGCGCGTACATAGCGTCAAAGGGGGCCGTTCGTCTGATGACCAAATCCTGTGCCGTAGACCTCGCAGAGTTTGACATCCGAGTGAACTCCGTACATCCCGGCGTGATCGATACTCCCATGACCAAGGACCTGCTACACGTTGATGAAGCAACCCGTCAATCACTTCTTGGCCCTACCCTGATGAACAGGCCCAGCAAACCTGAAGAGATATCTAAAGCCGTATTGTTTCTCGCGTCCGACGAATCATCATTCGTGCATGGTGCGGAAATAGTTGTAGATGGAGGCTATACCGCTAACTAATGCCCATCCAGAAACCAGCAACGGGCTGATTTTCGGAAAAATAGATCTGTCCCGATTTTCCGCGATTTTCCGTACTGTTACTCGAAACTTCTCGGACGAAGATTGTCTGGCTTCAGGAACGGTTTGTCGCCGGTGTTGTCATGATCACCCAGCAGTTTGCCGTCACTCTCTCGGATTTTTCCATACATGGAGTGTTGGTGGAAGTTTTTATGCTTTTCGGCGGTTTCCTTGACATCCCCAGTGTAGCGCGGGTCCTGGGGGCGTTCCTGGCTGTCCATGTAATAGGCAATATCCCAGGCCTGCTGATCTGACAATGAATGGGGCTGGCCCAGCGGCATGTTATTCTTGATGAAGCCGGCGGCGGTGAAGATCCGTACCATGCCGGCACCCCAGTTATTGGAGTTGTCGCCCCACAGTGCCGGGTAAACCGTCTGGCCATCAACGCGGAGACCCGAACCATCTTTCTGGTGGCAAACGGTGCATTGCTCCTGGAACAACCTTTCACCGTTGGCGTAGCTCAACTTTTCAGGCCGTTCGGGTGCCGGGAATCCTCGGCCGTAGATGGACTGTCTGGGATACATCTCCACACCGCTGGCCAGCCAGGTGTGGTAGGTCGCCAGGGCTACCATGTCATCACTACCGTAGGCGGGCGGTTTGCCGTTCATGGAGTAGGCAAAACAACCGGCTATGCGTTCTTCCAGAGTGTTTACGTGGCCATTCTTGCCCCGATAGTCGGGCAGGGTGACCGCCGCTGGCCAGATCGGAGCACTGAACGGCACGCGCCCTGCGCCAAGGTGGCAGCTGGAGCAGTTCATGTTGTTGAAGACGTTCTTCCCGCGAAGCTGCTGGGTATTGGTGAACAGATCGTAGCCGCGGCGAATGACCCGTTTGAGTTCGGGGTGAATGTCAGCGTCTTCAAGATCCTCCATGGTGGGAGGAATGTGCACCAGTTGGTCCTCTTTTGGGGCCGGAAAACCCATTTCAGTCAGGGTGTCAATGTATTGCTGGATCTCGGCATCGCTGGCGTAGTCGTTGGCAGCCGCAGTGGCGGAGAGCAAGACGGTTCCCGACAACGCTAACTGAAAAAATTTGCGAATCATGTCCTGGAACTCCTTTATTCGGCCACGGGGCTCTGGTTTGCCAGCCAGACGGCTACGGCATGAATGTCTTCATCGCTCATGCGTTTGGCGATGTCACCCATCAGGTTTTGCGGATCATTGTTACGGGTGCCTGCTTTCCAGGCGTTGAGCTGGGCCTTGATGTATCCGGCATGTTGACCGGCAAACCCCGGGAAGGCCTCGCCGGCGCCCCGGCTGCCTGGCCCATGGCAACTTTTACAGGAGACGATGTATTGGGACCAGTCACCGCGTTCGGCAATCTTTTTGCCGCGATCCAGCACCGCTTTTGAAGCATTTTCACCGCCCTGGCCAGGTGTCGGTTTCATCTGGGCATAGTAGGCTGCCACATCGGCTAACTGCTGTTCGTTCAGCATATTGACGAAAGGCATCATGGTTGCGCTTTGCCGTGAGCCGCTCTTGATGTCGTTGTATTGTTTAATGAAGTACTGGGCATTCAAGCCCGCCAATCGAGGCCAGGATTGGCCACCCTCAATATGCTTGCCACTGCCATCCGCCTGGTGGCAGGTAGCGCACAGGGTAACAAGCCCCGCCCCACGCTCCGGGTCGCCTTCCGAAGCTGCCTCCACAAAGCCGGCACAGGCAACCAAGCCCAGCGCAGCAAGTGTTATTGAGAAATATCTCACGATCAGGCCCCTCTCTCTTTGCGCACGCTTTGCGCACGTATTTCATTATAAGAATATCCTTATGCCTACAGCAT
>JAXHUV010000265.1:0-2934 GCA_034189445.1 Pseudomonadota bacterium | reverse complement strand
GCCGACCGAGAATCAGTGGGGCGCTGGGCTGTGCTAAGGTGTCGAATAGCCGCCCGGCCCCGATGTTGGCCTGATATTCACCGGACTGATGCCGAAAATTCATCGGCCCGTGGTTGAACTCTCATTAATTGCTGCAATAGTTAAGGGTGACTCCACACTGTGGAGTCCTTTCATCAGGCTATGCCCGGTACGAAATCGTATTCCCGGTTGATGGGTTGTTGAAAGGGCTTCGCAAGAGCCTTCCGGAACACGCGGATAACGATCAAAAAGGAGGCACTACCAGATGTCAAACGAACGTCTCAGCAAAGACAGCCTGAACACCTTTTCCAGCCTCGATGCTGGTGGTAAAACCTTCCATTACTACAGCCTGCCCAAGGCTGCGGATACCCTCGGCGACCTCAACCGTTTGCCTTTTTCTCTCAAAGTATTGCTTGAGAACCTGCTGCGCAATGAGGATGGCACCACTGTGGACAAAAGCCACATCGATGCCATGGTGCAGTGGATGAAGAACCGTCATTCCGAGACTGAAATCCAGTTCCGGCCGGCCCGGGTGTTGATGCAGGATTTCACTGGTGTGCCCGGCGTTGTCGACCTGGCCGCCATGCGCGAGGCGGTGAAGGTGGCCGGTAAGAATCCGGCCATGATCAACCCGCTGTCGCCGGTGGACCTGGTGATTGACCATTCGGTGATGGTGGACAAGTTTGGCGATGCGTCCTCGTTCAAGGACAACGTGGCCATTGAAATGGAGCGCAACCAGGAGCGTTATGAATTCCTGCGCTGGGGCCAGCAGGCCTTCGACAATTTCCGTGTGGTACCACCGGGTACCGGCATCTGTCACCAGGTGAACCTGGAGTATCTGGGCAAGACCGTCTGGCAGAAAGACGTGGACGGCAAGACCATTGCTTATCCGGACACCCTGGTGGGTACCGACTCCCACACCACCATGATTAACGGCCTGGGTATCCTGGGCTGGGGTGTTGGCGGTATTGAAGCCGAAGCCGCCATGCTCGGTCAGCCGGTTTCCATGCTGATCCCGGAAGTGGTGGGCTTCAAGGTTTCCGGCAAGCTGCGTGAGGGCATCACCGCCACCGACCTGGTGCTGACCGTCACCGAAATGCTGCGCAAGAAAGGCGTGGTGGGCAAGTTCGTCGAATTTTACGGCGATGGCCTGAAAGACATGCCGGTGGCGGACCGGGCCACTATCGCCAACATGGCTCCGGAATACGGCGCCACCTGTGGCTTTTTCCCGGTGGATGAGCAGACCATCAAGTACATGCGTCTGACCGGCCGCGAAGAAGAGCAGCTGGAGCTTGTGGAAGCCTACGCCAAGGCTCAGGGGCTATGGCGCGAGCCCGGCCATGAGCCGGTGTATACCGACAGTCTCGAACTCGACATGGGCGAAGTCGAGGCCAGCCTGGCCGGCCCCAAACGCCCGCAGGACCGGGTTGCCCTGAAGAACATGAAGGCTTCCTTCGAACTGTTGATGGCGTCTGAAGAGGGGGCCTCCGAGGAGGGCCGGAAGGCCAATCTGGAGTCCGAGGGCGGACAGACAGCGGTCGGAGTGGATGACAGCTATAAGCACCATGCCAGCCAGCCGCTGGAAATGAACGGCGAGAAAAGCCGGCTGGATCCAGGTGCCGTGGTGATTGCCGCAATCACCTCCTGCACCAACACCTCCAACCCCAGTGTGATGATGGCCGCCGGCCTGATTGCCCAGAAGGCGGTCGCGAAGGGGCTGAAAACCAAGCCCTGGGTGAAGACCTCCCTGGCGCCCGGCTCCAAAGTGGTTACCGACTACCTGAAGGTGGGTGGTTTCCAGGACGATCTGGACCAGCTTGGCTTCAACCTGGTTGGCTACGGCTGCACCACCTGCATCGGCAACTCCGGCCCGCTGCCGGAGGCAGTGGAAAAGGCCATTACTGATGGTGACCTGACTGTCGCGTCGGTGCTCTCCGGCAACCGAAACTTCGAGGGCCGGGTCCATCCGCTGGTGAAGACCAACTGGCTGGCCTCGCCGCCCCTGGTGGTGGCCTATGCGCTGGCGGGCAACGTCCGCCTGGATCTCACCAAAGATCCCCTCGGTAAGGACAAGGACGGCAATCCGGTATACCTGAAAGACCTCTGGCCCAGCCAGCAGGAGATTGCCGACGCCGTAGAAAAGGTCAAAACCGACATGTTCCGTAAGGAATACGCGGAAGTCTTTGACGGCGACGCCACCTGGAAGTCCATCAAGGTGCCGGAAAGTAAGGTCTACGAGTGGTCCGACAAGTCCACCTACATCCAGCATCCGCCATTCTTTGAGGGTCTTGGTGAGGAGCCGGATACCATCGAGGATATCAAGGATGCCAACATCCTGGCGCTACTGGGCGACTCGGTGACCACCGATCACATCTCGCCGGCCGGTTCCTTCAAGCCGGACACCCCGGCAGGCAAATACCTGCAGAAGCATGGTGTCGAGCCGAAAGATTTCAACTCCTACGGCTCCCGGCGGGGTAACCACGAGGTGATGATGCGCGGCACCTTCGCCAACGTGCGTATCAGGAATGAGATGCTCGATGGGGTGGAAGGCGGTTTCACCAAATTCGTGCCCACTGGCGAGCAGATGGCCATCTACGATGCCGCCATGAAGTACCAGGAGCAGGGCACGCCCCTGGTGGTCATTGCCGGCAAGGAGTACGGCACCGGCTCAAGCCGGGACTGGGCCGCCAAGGGTACCCGTTTGCTCGGTGTCAAAGCCGTGGTGGCGGAATCCTATGAGCGGATCCACCGCTCCAACCTGATCGGCATGGGTGTGATGCCCCTGCAGTTCCCGGAAGGTGTGAACCGCAAGAGCCTGAAACTGACCGGCGAGGAGACTATCAGCATCGAGGGCCTGTCCGGCGACATCAAACCCGGCCAGACCCTGAAGATGACCGTGAAGTACAAGGATGGCAG
>JAXHUV010000264.1:0-2936 GCA_034189445.1 Pseudomonadota bacterium | reverse complement strand
GGAAGACCTGGAAGATCACCTGCATGGCGAGCGGCTGAAGGATGCCGGCGGCGGCGCCCTGGAGCACGCGGGCCAGGATCAGCACCCCTCCCGCCGGCGCCAGCCCGCCCATAATGGAGGCAACGATGAAAACCGTGACCGCCAGCATGAAGGTCGAACGCTGGCCGAGCGTATCGACCATCCATGCGTTCAGCAGCATGGTCCCGGTCATCGCGGCAAGGAAGCCGGTGGACAGGAGCTGTGCCTTGTCCTGGCCCATGCCGAAGGCGCCCATGATGTCGGGCAGGGCCACATTGACGATGGTCGCGGTCAGGATGGTGGCGATCGTGCCCATCATGACCGTTCCCGTAACCAGCCAGCGATATGCCGGGCCGAAGCGGGCGAACAGCCCCTCGATACTGTCCGGGTGCGGCGCCTCAGTCACCGGTGGTGGCCTCCACCTCAACCATCATGCCGGGCTTGAGTTCGCCACCCTCCTGCTGGACGGCAATGCGGATCGGCAGGCGTTGGGTAATCTTGGTGAAGTTGCCGCTCGGATTCGGGTTGGGCAGCAGCGCGAACTCGCTGGTGGCAGCCTGTCCGATCCGGGTGACGGTACCTTCGAAGCGTCGTCCCGGCAGGGCATCGACAGTGATCGTCACCGTCTTTCCGGGCCGGAAGAAGCGAATCTCGGTCTCCTTGATATTCGCCTCGACGCGCACGCGGTCGGGATCATGAATCATCAGCAGGCGCTGGCCGGGTGTAACGTATTCGCCCTCGTCTATGAAGGTCTGGTCCACGACGCCGTCGAACGGCATGAGGATAGTGCGGTCTTCGAGATCGAGCGCCGCGCGCTCCCTTTGCGCGCGCAGTCGCTGTTCTTCCGGACCGAGTTCGGCCAACTGGCGCTGGAGCACCGCGAGCTCCTTGCGTGCGGCTTCGGCCTCGACAACGGCGGCGCGGGCGTTCTCCAGATCCGCCTGGGCGCTCAATACCTGCTGTCTGGCCGTCTCCAGCGTCGCCCGCGTCTGATCCAGATACGCGCGGGTGATAGCTCCGCCTGGCGCCAGCTTTTCGGCCCGGTCATTCTCTGTCTTCGCCAGATTGCGTTGCGCCTTCGCTGCGGCCAACGCTGCTTCCGCAGCCCTTACCGCTGCCTGTCTGGCGGTAATGCGACTTTGTGTCTGATGGTCGGTGAGCACGATGCGGGCTTCAATTTCCTCCCCGCGGCGGGCGACTCCCGCCAGTTGCGCGTCAAGTTCCTGAGCGCGCAGGCGGCTCTCCCGGTCGTCGATCCGGACCAGTTCGTCCCCTTTGTGAACGGCATCACCCGAAATGACCTCGCTGGCGGTGACCCAGCCAGGCACCCGGCTGCTTATGGCGACGACATCGGCTGCAACGCGGGCATCCGTGACGAAAACGTGGGTAAACTGTTGCCATAGCCACCAGCCGCCGGACCCGAACACAATCAGCGCCGCCAGAATCATACCGTACAGTCGCCATGGCCGGGCGCGACCAGATTGGGAAACCGTCCCCGGCGCAGCCCCTGTTTCTTTGTCGGGATCGGTTTCCGGGTTACTCTGGCCTTCCAGGCGGTTCACAGGCTGGCCCATGGCGCACCTCCGGTTCGTCGAGGGGGGTGTGCATTAGCTGAATCGCTCTGGGCACACCACAGCCGGACGAACAGTCCGGAGCGGGGGCCGAGCTGCGTGTGATCATCAAGAGGTAGTTTCATTTCATTGCTCGAATGGTTTTCTTTGATATAATGATAGCTAGCTACGCATCTGATGTCCAGAGGCAAAGGCAAACCCCGTCGCCTGTTCTGCTCGCCGCTCGGTTCGGAAAAGGCGTTCCACTAAGCTCATTGAAGGAGAACCACAATGTACCAGACCATCCTCCTGGCCTATGACGGCAGCCAGCAAGGCCGTGAGGCGCTGGATCAGGGTGCTGAGCTGGCCTCACTTTGCCAGGCCCGTGTCCATCTCCTCGCCGTGGTCGCCCATGAGCTGGGTGTCGCGCTCGCTGAAGCGGCGGCACCGGCCGAAGACTTGCCGGAGCGTGAATATCAGGAAGTGCGCCGCATACTGGAGGAAGGCGCGGCAGGGTTGAGGCGCGCAGGCCTTTCCGTCGAGACACGTGTCAGCAATGGCAATCCGGCCGAGGAGATCGGCCGAATGGCCCTTGAGGTCGGCGCGGATCTGGTCGTGGTCGGTCACCGGGAACAGACAGCGCTGGCCCGGTGGTGGCGTGGCTCCGTCGGTGCGTCGCTGCTCGCGCACGCACCCTGCAGCTTGCTGGTGGCCGTCGCGGGCAAGAGGCACGCTTGAAACCCTTCGGTGGTTCACCTTTTCGCTGACCCGGCAAAGCGCAGATGCCCGGTTTTCATCCAGACCCTCGCGCCTTCGCCCCCGGTATGGGTGTGCGCCGAGAAATGGCTGCCCGGTGCATACCACACGATGGTGGTGGCGCGGGCAACTTCACGTGGCCTTCCAGCGCGCCTGGGGCAGTGAAGCCAACCCCCGTAGCCGCAGCAACGGCTGGTCGTTGCGGGGGCAATGCCTTCAGGGTCCGGCAGGATGCGGTCGGCAGGCAAACCCCGTATAATTGCGCCTTTTTCCGGAGATGCTCCGGTCAGTTCAATCAGTACGGGAGTCTTGGCCATGACCCAGCTTGCCGAGCAGGGCACGCTTTATGTGATTTCTGCGCCTTCCGGTGCTGGTAAAACCAGCCTGGTGGCCGCCATGCTGGAGCAGGATTTGTGCCTGGGCCTGTCTGTGTCCCACACCACGCGGCCAATGCGTGAAGGTGAGCAGGGCGGGGTCAATTACCACTTTGTGAGCCGTGACGAATTCGAGGCCATGATTGCTCGGGGCGATTTTCTCGAGCACGCGGATGTGTTCGGCAATTATTATGGCACGTCCCAGGTGTGGGTGCGCGAGACGCTGGCGAAAGGCGAG
>JAXHUV010000263.1:0-2942 GCA_034189445.1 Pseudomonadota bacterium | reverse complement strand
CCGGTGTTGAGTTTCCGGTCACCGAAACCGGGCGCCGCGCCGGCGATCCGGCGGCGCTGATGGCGGACAACTCTCTCATTCGCCAGACCCTGGGCTGGCAGCCGGATTATGATGACCTGGATACCATTGTCGGCACAGCGCTGGCGTGGGAAGCGACCTGGCAAAAGAAAAAAGCGGCCGACACTCAATAACTTTTAATACCTTTAATTTTTAATAACTTTTCTGTATTCGTATCGGGATGTAAAGGATGAAAATAACGATTTTTGGAACCGGTTATGTGGGCCTGGTAACCGGCGCCTGCCTGGCGGACGTTGGCCATAATGTCCTGTGTATGGATGTCGACCAGGGCAAGATCGAGAAACTGAAAAACGGCCAGATTCCCATTTATGAGCCTGGTCTCGACAGTATCGTAAAGCACACCGTTGAAGCTGGCCGCCTTTCCTTCACTACAGATACGGAAGAAGCGGTTCGCCACGGCACTCTGCAGTTTATTGCCGTGGGCACGCCCCCGGATCAAGATGGCTCTGCGGATCTCCAGTATGTTACTGCCGTGGCGCGTTCCATTGGCGAGCACATGGAGGACTACAAGGTTGTGGTCGACAAGTCCACGGTACCGGTCGGCACCGGCGACAAGGTGCGGGCGGCGGTTCTCGCCCAACTGGACCATCGCGGCCTGGAACTGGATTTTGATGTGGTGTCCAACCCTGAATTTCTCAAGGAAGGCGCCGCCATCAACGATTTCATGAAACCCGATCGCATTGTTGTCGGCACCGATAGTGAGCGTGCGGCGGAGCTACTGCGGGAGGTCTACTATCCGTTCAACCGCAATCATGACCGCATGATCTTTATGGATCTGCGTTCGGCGGAGCTCACCAAGTACGCGGCCAACTCCATGCTGGCCACCAAGATCAGCTTCATGAACGAGATTGCCAACCTGGCGGAACGGCTGGGTGCTGATATCGAAGCGGTGCGTCGGGGCATTGGTTCCGATCCGCGGATTGGTTATCACTTCATCTACCCGGGTTGTGGTTACGGTGGTTCCTGTTTCCCGAAGGACGTTCAGGCATTGGCCCGAACGGCCAGCGACTGCGGTTACGAAGCCCGCCTGCTGAATGCGGTTGAATCGGTCAACTACGCCCAGAAGCATGTGCTGTTCGACAAGATCAGCCACTATTTTGGCGGCAATCTAAGTGGCAAGGTGGTTGCGCTCTGGGGGTTGGCGTTCAAGCCCAATACCGATGACATGCGAGAAGCTTCCTCTTGCTCCCTGATGGAAGATCTCTGGAAAGCCGGCGCCAAGGTTCAGGCTTTTGATCCGGAGGCCATGGAGGAAACTCAGCGACTCTATGGTGGCCAGGATGGTCTGACCCTGTGTGGCACGAAAGAGCAGGCTCTCAAGGGTGCGGATGTTCTCGCTATCTGCACCGAGTGGAAAGAATTCCGTTCGCCGGACTTCGAATCCATTGCCGGGACCATTCGTGAGCCTGTGGTCTTTGATGGCCGCAACCTGTACGAGCCGGAAATGCTGGAGCGCTACGGCCTCGTTTACTACGCCATTGGCCGTGGCCGCACTCAGTTCCACTCGGAGTAAATGCAGATAACGGGAGGGGACCATGAGTGAACCGGTAGTTTTCCGGTTACATGAGCGATTGGAGGCCGACACGGTTGGCATTGGAAGCACCTCGCTGTGTGAAATCCGGCTGATGAACGACAGCACCTGGCCGTGGGTGCTGTTGGTGCCGGCGGTCGCCGGGGTCCGGGAGATTTACCATTTGTCCGCGGATCAGCAGCACCAGCTGGTCCGGGAGTCTTCGGTGCTCAGTGAAGCCATGATGGAGGCTTTCGGCGGCGACAAGATGAACGTCGCCGCCCTGGGCAACAGGGTGCCTCAGCTCCATCTTCATCACATTGTGCGGTTTGAGGGCGATCCGGCCTGGCCGGGCCCTGTTTGGGGCAAGCAGGGCCCGGTGCCTTATACTGAAGAAGCGCTGGGCCAGGTCCGGCAGCGACTGGCGCCGGTGCTTGCCGAGCTCCAGACGGGAGTTTAGTGATCAGGGCAGGTTAGTGGCGTTTCGCCAGTGTCTGGGAGCCGACCAGTATCATTCTGAGCTCGGTTTTCAGCTTGGCCTTCAGTTTCTCACGCTCCGCGGCCGTTGCATCCAGCGCCTCGGCACCCTGGTTGAAGACCAGCGTAACCATGGATTCGGCCACCAGTCTTGCGTCCGAAAGTGGCCTGTTCTGCTCATCGGCGACCCGCCAAAGGTCATCCGCCAGTTCGGTGACAAAATGATCGATCTCGGCCTTCACCGCGGTTCGGAAAGGCTTGGACACCCCGGTTCTCTCCCGCAGCATCAGTCGGAACAGATTGGCGTTGTTTGCCAGGTACTCCATGAACGTTTCCACGGATGTCGAAATGGCGCTGCCACCGTCCCGGGCAATCCGTTTGCGCGCCTGCCGCATCAGCTGCCGCAGGGCGACGCCGCCTTCGTCCACCAGCGCCAGTCCCAGCTCATCCAGCTCCGAGAAATGCCGATAGAACGACGTGGGTGCGATACTGGCCTCGCGGGCAACCTCCCGCAAACTGAGACTGCCAAAACCCCGATCGGCACTTAACTGAGCCAGGGCGGCATCCATAAGGGCACGCCGTGTTTTCAGTTTTTGCTCCGCTCTGGTGGCCAAGTTCAGACTCCCTCTGGTGGTGGTGGTAGAAAAGGGGCATTCTAGCCGGCTGCCAACCTTCAGTCATCCGGCACTGGCGCGTGATTTGCGTTCCAGGACGCCTGATTTTCGCCGTCATTGTGTTTATAATGGGCGGCTTTTCGAGTAAGGTCGCGAGTTAATTTTTGCGATCCAGATATGCTGCAAGCAAGCTGGTGGCGGTGGCTTTCCGAAACACGCTGTGGATACATCCATGTACGCTCGGCTCCGCCATCCATGGCTCC
>JAXHUV010000262.1:0-3022 GCA_034189445.1 Pseudomonadota bacterium | reverse complement strand
TTTGGCAACCAAACCGGACGGCGAAGTTTCCGGCCTTGGCGATCACCAGCATGAGCGGGCTCTGCAATCAAATCCGGTGCCAAGGCCTTTGCACGACGCCAACCCAAAACGCACGGGAGCCCGGCCATTAACGCCCGCCATCACCGGTGACAAAACCGCAGCGAAGCGGAGGGTTTGGCATCCGGTGCATGGCATGGTTATGTGGTGACTTACTCCCAACTTCTAATCACGACAGCTACCAGTCATCCACTGGTATACCGTGCTTATCTATGTACTCCTGACTATCGCGTTGATACCTTTCGGTGATCTCACGATAATGCTCGGGGTGTGTTTCTATTTTTCGAGCCGAATAGCGCCCCACCTCAATCGCATTTTCCGCCCCGTTCATGATCCAGACAACCACCGTGCCCCCGGGTGCCAGACCAAACGTAAGGTCGTTACGAGGCATTTCAAAGGTGTTGCCATATCGCTCAATTGGGGCGATCTCCTTCATTTTTTCTTCAATCTCGCGGGCATTCTCCAGTTTGATCAACGCCCGGTATGATTGCTGCTCAGCAAACGAGAACCACTTGATAAGCACCAGCCCCGGCATAGCCTGCCATTCCGCATTCCCTCCAGAGGGTTCCTTCCAGCAACAGGAGACGCTCCCGATGGGTGCCCGCCAACCGATTTCACCCGACACCGATTCCAGGATAAAGGTCTCAACCCACGCATCATAATGTTGAGGTACAACCACAGAGATGCTTCGGTAGGCAGGGTCCGGGCCATACCTTGGCCTTTCTGGTTCGTTATGGTCCGGGCATCCCGTAAGGACGAGAACACAGACGCTGACGAAAAACGCTTTAATACTCACGGTATTCTCCGTCAACCCATCGCCCTTTGTTCGGATGGACGGTTCGGCGGCCATACTTGCCGGGCTTGAAGGGGTATAAGGGGCCAAGCTTCAGGTAGTGATCGGAGTGATGGATATACCGCTGTTTCAGTAAGGCTTTGGATTCCGGACTCATCAATAGCGGGCTGCCATGCCAGACGTGGGCCGCGAGATTTCTGCCGATGGTCATTAATTCCGGTGGTAACACCAGTTGAGGATTTTCCGTGGGTATAGGATCGAATGGCACACGCGCATCCACCGCCAACTTGTGCATCAGATACAGCGGAATACGGGAATATTCACCACGAACCTCGCGGTCCACCCAAAGGCGAAGCGTGATGTCTCCGCCCGGCAATCCGGGTGGGCGCTCCTGCTCGATATCCAATGTGGCGAGTGGGTTCAGCGGCCCGATCCAGCCTTCGTTTTTGATCAGTGCACGTTCCTGCAACATGCGCGAAAATTCGAAACTGGCTTCGGGATTGCGGCGATCTTTCCCTCTGACTACCAGAGGTGGGCGCACCTCGACACGCTCATGAAAGCGATCCGGGTAACCACCGCCAATATCGGAGTGAACACCCGGAAGCACCCATTCGCTGAAATGGTCCGGCAAATTGCCGGATTCACCCCGCAGGCTGTTCAGTGAAAAATTATGCCGACGCTCATCCCGTGCAGCAAACTGGACGACCCGTTCGGCATCCTCCGGGCGCAGGTTGACGTTGATGCGCCCGGTTTCGGCATCATGGGCAGAAAAATCCAGGTTGCCGAGATCCGTAACCCCCGCAACGGTGTCGAATAGGCCGACAAAGCGAACTGTAACTTTCTTGGGCCAGGGTATGCCTTGCCGCTCGAATGCTCTGACTAAAGCCCCTTTGTATTCAACGTATAAGGAACCCGTTGTATCCCGCACCTCTCGGCTGACAAAATGCCGGGCGGTGGCTGCGCCACGGCTGAAGCCGAAAACATCAAGAACCAGTTCGTCGATGGGATCACTGACGAGCCTGATAATTTCATTTACCAGATCGTCGCTCCCCTGATCGACTTTCTTTAATATGCCGTGCTCGCCGAGGCCCAGGCCCATACTGGGTCCGTCGTCCGGCTCTCCTGACTTGGTGCCTACACCCGCAACATAAATGGAAGTCTTGCGTACTTGACCCCACTCATCACTCTGGAACTGGCCCTTCTGATACATTCGCTCCAACTTGGAGATATTGGTTTCTGCATTAAGGTAACTCCCCTCCAAAATCTGCGACAGTTCGCTGCTGCACTCTTCTTCCGAGATGGCTCCGGCGGCATTGGCCGTCAGGCATTCGTCCATTTGTCGTTGATAGGCCTGGGTGTTGTCGCGGTTATTACCGGTGCCATCGAAAAAGATGCCAGCCTCAACCCGGACTTTGGGATGATCCTCTTCTTCGGGGGAATTATCCGCAGACTCGTCCGGCAAGCCTTCGTCAATCAACGCGCCTTTTTGAGCAGCTTTGCGCACAAACTCCTGCGGGTCTTTGTCCAGCAATTCCCTGGCGGCAGGAGTAAGCTGCCCCTTGTCATCCAGCGCACCCGCCATGGCAAAATCCACAACCGGTGCGGTGTTGGTGGCAACACCCAGAATCACCCTTGGATTACCGCTGACAATAGAACCACCGTGACTGGTGGGGCTGCCAAGGTAGGCCACCGGCATACCATCGGCCAACGCCAACGGGTAGCCCTGGGTAATAACCGCACCGCAACCGGTGACATCGCCCACCCGGGCTATGGGTTTGCCTTCAACAAGAATACTGGAGCCGTTGGGCATGATGGGGGAGGAGCCGTGCCCTTTGATCGGACAAACGTGCATGTCGCCAACGCAGGCGGCAATCAGGTTGCTCATAGTCAGAATTCCTTTCTTGAACGAGTAGCGTCCTGGCTACCCGTGGTTAAACGTTGTCCAAAACCCGTGATTTTAGCACGGTGGGCACCACATAACGCCTTGCTCACCGGAAAATTAGGAGCGCAGCGAGTAATTTTTCCGAGTGCAGCTACTTGTTGGGCGACAGCAGCACGGTGCTGGATGGAAATCTTTAAGCTGCGCCGAAAATATAACTCCGACTACTCCAGAAGCCTTTCCGGTGCATCCATGTCCTCGTGCAACACACGAACAACAAGCACTTCCGATTC
>JAXHUV010000261.1:0-3047 GCA_034189445.1 Pseudomonadota bacterium | reverse complement strand
TACTGTCTGCCAGACACCATCTCGCTGCCGGCTGTCGGCCAGGGCGCCCTGGGCATTGAGTGTCGGGTGGATGACCACGACCTCCTGGCCCTGCTGGAACCTCTGGACCACAAGGACACCTCGGATCGCGTCAAGGCCGAACGGGCTCTGAACCGGCGTCTTGAGGGCGGCTGCCAGGTGCCGATCGCGGCCTATGCCCTGCTTGAAGATGATGACACGCTCTGGCTAAGAGGCATGGTGGGCGCCGTTGATGGCACTGAAATCTTCCGGGTCGAAGGCCGCGCGCCACGGACGGAAGGCGAACGCCTGGGCCGCGAACTGGCCGAGGATTTACTGGCTCTCGGTGCCGACAAGGTGCTGGCTGAAATCTATGGCCATACACCAACCTGAGCCTGGCCTGCGCGGCCGGCGAGTCCTGATCTGCCGGCCCGAACCCGAGGCCTCCCGGCTTGCCGGCCGGTTTCGCTCAGCCGGTGCCGATGTCCGCATCCTGCCACTGATCGACCGGGAACCCCTGCCGGAAACGCCCGAGCGCCGCACGCTCATCCTGAGCCTGGATGAATTTTCCCACGTGATCGCGGCCAGCCCGTTTGCCGCCCGCCTTCTGCTGAAAGAGGTGGACACCTGGTGGCCCCAGATCCCCATGGGTATCCGCTGGTATGGCGTTGGCGCCGGCACAGCGGCGGTGCTTGCGGAACACGGCCTCAGCCCACGCAGGCCGCCCGAGGGCTGGACCAGCGAGGCGCTCCTGGCACTGCCGTCACTGCAAAAAATACAGGGTGACCGGGTTCTGCTTGCCCGCGGGGAAACCGGACGCGAGCTGATCCGGGAAACCCTCGAATCCCGGGGCGCCCGGGTCACCCTTCTGCCCCTGTATCGACGCTTTCGCCCGAACCACCCGCCAGAGCAGGTCCGGGCCATCCTCGACACCTTTGCGCCGGAGGCCATCGTCGCGCTGTCCGGAGAAACCTTGAACAATCTGATCGCACTATGTGCGAATAACAGCCATAATCTATACACTAGGTTATTGGTTGTGCCCGCGGAACGGGTTGCCGAACAGGCCCGGGCAGCGGGATTCAGAAATCCGTGTATACCAGGAAGCCTTGCCGATAAAGACATCGTGGCCAGGGTTGCAATGCAACTTGCCGGTCGCGGCGGTGGCTCCGGAAAAGCCAAGTAAGGATGCCCGTGACAGATACTCCCAATCAACTGCCCGCAACCGTTGCCAAGGAACCGCCGGCCCGCCAGAAGCTCTGGCCGGTATGGCTGGTCGCCATTCTTGCCCTGATCATCACGCTCGGCCTGGCCCTCTGGAGCTGGCAACAGTGGAACAACCACCAGACCGTCATGCAAACGCTCCAGGGTCTGCAGCAGAACACCGCCCGGCTTGAAGACCTTTATGGCAACCGTGGCAGCCAGCAGAGCCAGCGCCTGCGGTTACTGGAAGAGAAGCTGGCAAGCCAGCGCGAGCTGATTGCCACCCAGCAGCGCCAGATCGACCATAATGCCCGTGAACTGTTGGAGGCCGGAAACCGCACCCGTACGGACTGGCTGCTGGCAGAGGCGGAATACCTGCTACGCATTGCCAATCAGCGATTGATGATCGAAAAGGACATTCGCGGCGCCATGTCGGCCCTGGAAGCGGCCGATGAAGTATTGGCCGAATCCGACGACATCGGTGTTTACCCGGTTCGCCAGCAGCTGGCCCGCGAAATCCTCGCTCTCAAGGGCCTCACCGGCGTGGACCGGGCCGGCCTCTACCTGAAACTGGAAGCGGCCATCGACAGCATTCATCAGCTCACCGACCAGGCCCTGATCAGCGAGAACGCGCCCGGCTTTATCGTGAACGCCGGGGCTGAAGAAGACGCTAACGTTGGCGGCGAACCCGGCGCCCTGGCACGGGCCTGGAGCCAGGTGAAATCAACCCTGATGCAGGTGGTGGTTGTGCGGCGCATGGACGAGCCGGTAAAGCCACTGCTGTCCCCGGACCAGAGCGCCTATGCCCGACTCAACCTCCAGCTCATGCTGGAAGAGGCCGAGATGGCGGTATTGCGGGGCAATCAGCCGTTGTATGAGCGGGCGCTTAGCAAAGCCAGGACCACCATTGAGAACTGGTACGATGCCAGTAATCCCCGGGTCACGGCCCTTGGTGACACCCTGGCCGAGTTGGCACGGAACAACGTGGACCCGGAACTGCCGGATATCAGTCAGTCCCTGAGCCTGCTCAAGGAGCGGCTGGCCGGGCGCCTCAGTGCCAACAATGGCAATGACGGGAATAACGCCGGCGGTGGTAAAGGAGGCGATGATTCATGATTCGCCTGTTACTGATCATCCTGCTGGCGCTGCTGGTGGGCGCTGGGCTGTCCCTGGGGTTGCAAAATGATCTGGGCTACATCCGGATCAGCCTGGGCCATTACCTGATCGAAACCAACTTCTGGGTGGGGCTGGGCATAATCCTTGCCCTGATCGTCCTGACAGTACTGGCTATCAACTTTGTCCGCAGACTCAGGGCCAGCACCGGCCTGGTGGCAGGCTGGGTTACCCGGGGCAATGAACGCAGGGCCAGGCGGCGGACCACCCAGGGCCTTCTGGCGCTGGCCGAGGGCAACTGGCCCCGGGCCCGGAAATTGCTGACATCCTCCGCCAGCCATGCCGACACGCCGCTGATCAATTATCTTGCTGCGGCCCAGGCGTCGTTCGAGTCCGGTGATCACGAGGCGGTGGATGAACTGCTGCGCAAGGCCTTTGACAGTACCCCGGGTTCCGACATGGCAGTCGGCATCACCCAGGCCCAACTGCAACTGGCGGGCAACCGGCTGGAGCAAGCCCTGGCCACACTGATTCGCCTGCGCAAACAGTCGCCTCATCATCCGTTTGTTCTGAAGCTGCTGAAAAACACCTACCTGCGTCTGGAAGACTGGCGCGAACTGTCCAGGTTATTGCCTGAGCTGCGCAAGCGCAGTGTGCTTCCGGAAGCGGAACTCAATGATCTCGAACGTCAGGTCTGGCAACCCTCTGCGGCACGTTCCAGCAGGTTATGCCAGACC
>JAXHUV010000260.1:0-3108 GCA_034189445.1 Pseudomonadota bacterium | reverse complement strand
CGCCGCCCGAAACACGCTCCTTCGGCACGTCCATGTGACGCTTGAGCTCCGCCATCCATGGCTCCGCACAGTTTCGGGCGGCGGCCCCACGCCCGGCCCCAAACTCTGGGTGGGTATCGCTAAGACGGGGTCAGATGAAAGCGTTCATCTGACCCCATTTTCAATCCTGCGAGCCCTCAGTGGCTGGTCCCCTCTTCGTAGTTGATCTTGTTCCAGACGTTGTACTTGCCCGAAGGCTTGTTCATCGGAATGCGCTTCTCTTCCTCCAGGGTGTCGGCATCGTAGACAATGACCGCGCCGTCCTTGTCCCACACACTCAGCAGCAACTTCTCGCCATACCGATCGAATTCCACGTGGGCCGCAACCTTGCCCGGGGCTGGCTGCAGGGTTTTGACGATCTCCAGGGTCTGTTTGTCGATGACGTGGACCTTGTCCTTGTTGGGGCCGAAGAACACATCTACCCAGGCGTATCGGGAGTTTTCATGACTGCGCATGAAGAATCCGGGGCCTTCGGTTTCCAGAGTCTTGATCACTTCCCAGTTGTCCATGTCGATGATGGACACCGCGCCGGTGCGGAAGTGAGGCGTGGCCATCACCCGGCGGCCCTGGTATTCCCAGGTAATACCGGAGCCCAGGTGGGGCATGCCGGGAAGCGGCAGTTTGGCGATGGTGTTGCCGGTGTCGAGGTTGATCACATAGCCGCGTTTGCCGTCGCGGGCAGCGCCGATAACGTGGTCGTAGCCGGGGTCGAAGAAGAAATCGTCCAGCAGTGTGTCGATCTGCATCCGGCGGACGTTGGCCTTGGCGTCGGTCACACTGATTTCCCAGGCTTCGGGAATGTCCTTGAGCGCGGCGATGAAGCTGTCCCGCGGTGGGGCGGCATAGACGGCACTGACCCGGGAGCTGTCACCGGTGCCGTTTTCAACCGGAATGACATCCATGAGTCCCAGGTTGGTGGCGTCGAACAGCACCAGGGTGTGGGGCAGGTAGTTGGCGGCCATGACATAGTTGCCATCGGCGGAGACGGCAATGTTGCGCATGTTGATGCCCGCGCGGACTTCCGCCACCACTTTCAGGTTGTACAGATCGTATTTGGTGATCCAGCCGTCCCGGGAGCCAAAGTAGACGTAGCGGCCATCCGGACTGTATTTGGGGCCGCCATGCAGGGCGTAGCGGCTCGCGAAGCGATGAATGGGCTCCATGGTGTCACCATCAAGTACGGTGACGTGGTGGTCGCCGATTTCCACCACCAGGAACAGGTTCATCATGTCGGCTTCGAACACCGGCTCATCGGGAAGGCTGCCTTTCGGGTGGGGTAACAGGTGGCTGCTGAGGATTTCCTGTTCGCCCCAGACCGGCGTGACTTCCGGAGGCTGGTAGATAAAGTTGGCCAATGCCGTGACCGATTCCTGGCTCAGGGTATCGCCAAAGGCGGGCATCTGGGTGGCAGGGCGGCCGGCGGCGATGACGCTCTCGGCCTCGGCCTGGCGTAGCCGGGAGAGGTTTTCCGGCAACAGGGCCGGGCCCATGCCGCCGAGCCGGTCGGTTCCGTGGCAGCTGGCGCAGTGTTGCTGATACAGGGCTTCGGTTTGCGTGCCGGTATCTGCCTGCAGGGCCGGGGCTGCAAGCAGGCTGGCACCCAGCAGCAGGGCGGATTTCAGGGTCTGGTTGATCGGTAGTCTGTGTTGCGTCACCGGGGATGGCTCCATGGTCCGGGTTGTCGGGTGTCGTTCAGGCCGGGCGCGTCAGGGCGCTGTCCCAGCCTGCCTGGGCCGGCCGGGCCAGTTTGTCGGCCAGTTTGACCACGTCTCCAACGATGATCAGCGTCGGGGGTTGGAAGTCTTCGCTTCGGATGGTGTCTTCCAGGTCCGCAAGGGTGGTCACCGTCATGTGCTGCAGGGGAGTCGTCCCGCGCTCCACCAGGGCCACCGGGCAGTCGGCCGCAAGGCCATGGGCAGTCAGTTCCCGGACAATGGTCGGGGCGTTGTGCAGGCCCATGTAGAACACGCGGGTCTGGCCCGGCGCCGCGAGTACGGCCCAGTTCAGCTCCAGGGAGTGGTCGGCTTTACGGTGGCCGGTAACGAACGTCACGCTCTGGGCATAGTCCCGGTGGGTGAGGGGAATGCCGCAATAGGAGGCGCAGCCGGCAGCGGAGGTGATGCCGGGCACAACCAGGAAATCGATGTCGTTATCCACCAGCACCTCCGCCTCTTCGCCGCCACGGCCGAAGATGTACGGGTCGCCGCCCTTGAGCCTGACCACTCTGCGTTTGCCGGTGGCCAGTTTGACCAGCAATTCGTTGGTCTCCTCCTGGGGCACATAATGGCAGCCGCTGGCCTTGCCCACGTGGATGCGTTCGGCACCGGGGTTGACCAGTTCCATGATCTGGGGCGAAACGAGGCGGTCATAGACAACGGCGTCCGCCTGTCGAATCAGCATCAGGGCCCGAAGGGTCAGCAGGCCGGGATCGCCGGGGCCGGCGCCGACAATGGCGACTTCACCGGGGCGTAGCGGCTGCTCCGCGAGCTGGAATTCCACCAGGCATTTCTTCCTTGGATTGGGGGTCATGGCGCCACTCCTCACAGATTGTGTACCGGAATTTCTGTCACCGGGGCGGCCACACGTCGGGGCGCATCCACCACACCGATTTCCTCGTTGGTCAGGTAACAGCCGGGGTCTTCTTCCCAGAAGTCCCTGGAAATGTTGTAGGCCCGCACCCGGGTGTTGCCGTTGCAGATGCCAAGGTATTTGCACCCGGCGCAGCGGCCCTTGACCGGTCTCGGGTGCTGGCGAAAGCCTGTCATCAGGGGATCCCGGGCTTCGGACCAGATTGTCGAGAACGGGGTCTGCCGGACATTGCCCAGGTTGTAGTCCCACCAGAACGTATCCGGATGCACGACGCCCAGGTTGTCGATGTTGGAAATGTTGACGCCGGAGGAGTTGCCGCCCCAGTTGGCCAGGCGCTGCTCCAGGGCCGGTACCTGGTCAGGGTAGTGTTCCTTGGCCCACTCGATCAGGAAGGGGCCGTCCGCGTCGTTGTTGCCGGTGACGTATTCCCGCTCGATGCCGCGCTTGAGCTCGTCGTGGCAGTGATTGAACAGCAGGGTC
>JAXHUV010000026.1:0-18207 GCA_034189445.1 Pseudomonadota bacterium | reverse complement strand
CACGTGCGCAAGCTCCTGCCCCTGTGCGATCAGGTGCTGTCAGATGCCGGAAAATGTCGGGCCGACATTGAGGGCATTGCCTATACCGCGGGCCCGGGCCTGGTGGGTGCCCTGATGGTGGGGGGCTCGGTGGCCCATGCGATGGGGTTCGCCCTGGGTGTTCCCGTGTTGGGTGTGCATCACATGGAGGGGCACCTGCTGGCGCCGATGCTGGAAGATAACCCACCTGATTTTCCGTTTGTCGCATTGCTTGTCTCGGGTGGCCATACTCAGCTGGTAAGGGTTGATGGCATTGGCGAGTACGAGATGCTGGGCGAATCGGTGGACGATGCCGCCGGCGAGGCCTTTGACAAGACCGCCAAGATGCTCGGTCTGGACTACCCGGGTGGCCCCCGGGTGGCAGCACTCGCGGAAAACGGCACCGAAGGCCGTTACCGGTTCCCGAGGCCGATGACCGACCGGCCCGGGCTGGATTTCAGTTTCAGCGGCCTGAAAACCTTCACTCTCAATACCGTCAATGCTGCCCGTGAGGCAGGCGGACTGGATGACCAGACCCGGGCGGATATCGCCCTGGCGTTTGAGGACGCTGTAATCGACACACTGACCATCAAGTGCCGTCGGGCCCTGAAGCACACGGGTTGCAAGCGACTGGTCATTGCTGGCGGGGTCAGCGCCAATAAACGGCTGCGGGCGGGCCTGGAAACAATGACCGGCAAACTCAACGCCCACGTGTTCTACGCCCGCCCTGAATTCTGCACGGATAACGGTGCGATGATTGCCTACGCCGGTGCCCAGCGCATGAAGGCTGGCCAGCAGGACGGTGAGCGCATTGTGGCGGTGCCCCGGTGGCCCCTGAACACGCTGCCACCGATCAACGAACCTCGATCCACCGGATTGGTGGACTGATCGTTAAAGCCCTGCTTCTCGACCCTGGGCCAGTCGGATCAGATTGTTGCGGTGGCGAACCACGATGAGTAGCGCCAACAGGCCGAACAGGGGCAGGGTTTCCGGTTCAAGGAAGGCGCTGATCAGCGGGCCGCTGGCAATCGCAACCAGGGAGGCGAGGGCGGAAATGCGCCAGCGCCAGATCACCAGCATCCAGATGGCCGCGATTATCAGCGTAGTGACTGGCGCCAGGGCAAGGCCGGCCCCGAGAGCGGTTGCGACCCCTTTGCCACCCTTGAAGCGATAGAAGATCGGGATCATGTGGCCGGTGACGGCGCACAGGGCAACGATTGTCTGAACCATCAGCGAAAGGCCGGCGGTATGGGCCAGCCATACGGGCAGCCAGCCTTTGGCGGTGTCGAGCGCAAGAGTCAGCAGGGCTGGCGGCCAACCGCCGGTTCGGTAGACGTTCGTGGCGCCGGGGTTGCCGGAGCCCTGGGCCCGCGGGTCCGGTAGTTTCCAGAGCTGGCAGACGGGCAGGGCAAACAGCACCGAGCCTGCCACATAAGCGGCGGCGCACAGCAAAACCGCTAACACCTGATCACTGGGAAACATGTTGTGGGCTCGGAAGCAAAGACGTATATGATCAATATATGCGAAAATGCCCGCCCTGAAAACGCGGGCCTGTTTACTTACAGTATCCCCTGGTTGTGCGTTGTTCAATCATCAAAGAGTGGAAGAATCCGGGAGCACCCTTGGCGGACACCGTGTTGATCGAAGGCCTGATTGTGGAAACCGTGGTTGGCGTTTACGACTGGGAGCGGGAAGTCACCCAGAGCCTGGTGATTGATCTGGAGATGGCCTGGGATAACCGGGTGCCGGGCCAGACAGACGATGTCGCGAACGCCCTGGATTATGCGGCCGTCAGTGCACGGGTTGAGTCCTGCCTGCGGGCGCTCAGGCCAAAACTGCTTGAGTACGGGGCGGAGGTCCTCGCCAAAACCTTGCGGGATGAATTCGGTATAGAGTGGTTGCGACTGGCGATACGCAAGCCGGGCGCTGTACCCGCGGCACAGGCCGTGGGTGTTCGGATCGAGCGGGGAGAGATTACTGAGAGAGATAACTGAGAGAGGAGTGCGGTAATGGCAGCAGCTGTCCGGGTTTACATCAGCATTGGCAGTAATGTGGACAGGGAGCGTTACGTCACAGCCGCGCTTGATGCCCTGTCTGCGTGGTTTGGCGAACTGATCATATCACCAGTCTATGACAGCGAGGCTGTCGGATTTGATGGGTCTCCGTTTCTGAATCTGGTGGTGGGCGTGGACACGTCCTTGCCGGTAGCCGAGCTGTCACAGCGTTTCAAACAACTGGAAGCGGATAATGGCCGGCGTCGGGATGTGCCGAAATTCAGCGCACGAACCCTGGACCTGGATATTCTCACCTATGGTGATGCGGTCGGCCGGATACACGGTGTTGAGCTGCCCAGGGGGGAGATTCTGAAAAACGCCTTCGTACTTCGGCCGATGGCTGACATCGCACCGGAGGAGGTGCATCCGGTGTGTGGTAAATCCTATGGCCAGTTGTGGCGGGAATACAACACCGGCCAGAAGCTCTGGCCGGTGGATTTCAACTGGCAGGGCCGGCGGATCTCAAACGCCGCCGGTTGAGCGGAATCGTTCAATGAGGTGATCGGTCGAGCTGTCGCTGGCCTGGTTGCCGCCTTCCTCGCCAAGCAGACGCGGCAGAATCCCCTTACCCAACTGTTTGCCGAGCTCCACGCCCCACTGATCAAACGAATCCACATCCCAGATCACCCCCTGTACGAAGGTGCGATGCTCGTAGAGGGCAATGAGGGCGCCAACGGTCTCCGGCGTAACCTTTGCCATGGTCAGGGTATTGCTGGGTTTGTTGCCCGGGATGACCTTGTGGGGCGCAAGCTGTTCAATTTCGGTTTCGGCTCGCCCTTGCGCTTGCAATTCCGCCCTGGCTTCTTCCAGTGATTTTCCGGCCATCATGGCGCGGGACTGGCTCAGGCAGTTGGCGAACAGGTCCGCGTGATGGGTTGCCACCGGGTTGTGGGTTTTCAGGGGGATGATGAAGTCCGCCGGAATCAGCCGGGTGCCCTGATGGATCAGCTGGTGATAGGCGTGCTGGCCATTGGCGCCGACTCCGCCCCAGATGACCGGGCCGGATTGCCAGGCCAGGGCGTCGCCACCCTGGGTCACGCTTTTGCCGTTGCTTTCCATATCCAACTGCTGGAGGTGGTCCGGCAGGCTGCGCAGGTAGTGATCGTAGGGCAGGATGGCGTGGGTCTCGGCGCCCCAGAAATTGTTGTACCAGATGCTCAGCATGGCCATGATCACAGGCAAATTCTCCGCCAGCGGCGCGTCACGGAAGTGCTGGTCCATGGCATGGGCGCCGGCCAGCAGTGACCGGAAGTTGGCCATGCCAACGCTGAGGGCAATGGGAAGCCCGATGGCGGACCAGAGCGAGTAACGGCCGCCCACCCAATCCCACATCGGGAAGACATTGGCGGAATCGATGCCGAAGTCCTGGGCCGCCGGTACATTGGCGGTCACTGCCATGAAGTGCTGTGAGACCGCCTGCCCATCACCGCAGCGATCAAGAAACCACTGCCGCGCCACCTTGCTGTTCTCCAGGGTTTCCTGGGTCCGGAACGACTTGGACTGGATCAGGAACAGGGTGGTTTCCAGGGTTACCTGGCGAAGTGTTTCGCAGATTTCGGTGCCGTCAATGTTGGCGACGTAATGGCAGCGAATGCCGGCCTGGGCATAGGGCTGAAGGGCCTCACCCACCAGTTTGGGGCCCAGGTAGGAACCGCCGATACCGATGCTGACCACGTCGGTGAAAGGCTTGCCGGTGTACCCTGTGCGACGCTGGTCCAGAACTTCGTTCACCAGGGTTTCCATGCGGTTGAGCGTGCTCTGAACCTCGGCAACCACGTCTTCGCCGTCTACCGTGACTGTCTCGGTTCCCGGATTGCGCAGGGCGGTGTGCAGGGCGGGGCGATTCTCGGTAACGTTAACCCGTTCTCCCCGAAGCAACGCCTCTCGCCTGGCTTCCAGGTTGCAACTGCTGGCCAGCGCCAGCAGTGCCTCCAGTACCTCATCAGTGATCCGGTTCTTGGAGAAATCCAGTGATAGCCCCGCGGCTTCAATGAAGTAGCGTTTTGCCCGCCCGGGGTCTTCGTTGAACAGATCCTTCATGAGAGCGCCGTCCAGGCGTTCCCGGTGCTTCTTCAGTGTTTGCCATTCGGGTTTCGAAGTCAGTGCTGCGGGATGTGCGGGCATCAGAGTATCCTTTTCCGTTGGCTTATCGGGTCAGGGACAGGTTATCGATCAAGCGAGTCGTGCCCAGGAAGGCCGCCGCCAGAAGCGTAATGTCCCGGTCCTCGGCTGTCGCCGGTTTGAGTGTCTGGCTGTTGACGATGTTGAAGTAATCCGGCCTTAGCCCGGCCTCTCCGAGGCGTTGCTCAGCTTCGCTTTCCAGCGCCTGGAAGTCTGTACGACCAGCGGTGATTTTGGCCGCCGTGGCCTGTAGAGTCTGGTAGATCGCCGGCGCGATTTGTCGCTCCCTGGGTGTGAGGAAGCCGTTGCGCGAGCTTTTCGCCAGGCCATCGTCTTCTCTGATGGTGGGGGCGCCCACCACATCCACGGGGATCATCAGATCCCGGACCATTTTCCGGATTACGGCCAGTTGCTGGAAGTCCTTTTCGCCGAATACGGCAAAGTCCGGCTGAACCATGTTGAACAACATGGTGATCACCGTGGCAACGCCCTCGAAATGGCCCGGTCGGCTGTTGCCGCAATGGCTCTCGCTGACATCCGGTACAACCACCTGGGTCTGCTTTGCCAGCCCTTCGGGATAGATTTCCGCGGCGGTGGGTGCGAATACCAGGGTGTTGCCGGCGGAGGTAAGTTTGTCCTGGTCTTCGGCCAGGGTTCTCGGGTAGCTATCGAGGTCTTCACCGGCCCCGAACTGCATCGGATTCACGAAGATACTGGTAACCACGACATCCGCCATTTCGGCTGCTTTGCGGACCAGGGAAATATGACCTTCGTGCAGGTTGCCCATGGTGGGAACCAGGCCGATGGTTTTTCCCTGCTGGCGGTAGCCGCGGAGGATGGTTCTCAGTTCTTTCAGGGAATGTATGGTTCTCATGCCTTGAACGTGTGCTCCTCGGCGGGGAATGCGCGCTCGCCCACGGCCTTTACATAGGCCTTGATCGCTTCCTGCACGGAGTTGGTCTCGGCGAGGAAGTTTTTCACGAATCGCGGCTTGCGACCAGTGGTAATGCCCAGCATGTCGTGCAAGACAAGAACCTGTCCATCGGTATCCGGCCCGGCACCTATTCCGATGACCGGTGCTTTAACGGCCTGGGCGATGCGTGCCGCCAGAGGCCCGGGGACGCATTCCAGAAGGATGACATCGGCGCCGGCTGCTTCCAGTTCGCAAGCATGTTCGATCATCATTTCGGCCGCTTTTTCATCACGGCCCTGGACCTTGTAGCCGCCAAATTTATTGACGAACTGCGGAGTCAGGCCAAGGTGTGCGCACACCGGAACGGCCCGCTCGGCGAGCGCGGTAATGGTCTCTTTCATCCAGTCGGTACCCTCAAGTTTTACCATGTGGGCACCCGCTCGCATCAGTTCCCCGGCGTTTTCCAGGGCAGACTCAACCGTGCCGTAACTCATAAAGGGCATGTCAGCCATGATCAGAGACCCGCGGTTACCCTTGGCCACGCAGGCGACGTGATACGCCATCTGA
This sequence comes from Pseudomonadota bacterium, assembly GCA_034189445.1. GTDB lineage: Bacteria > Pseudomonadota > Gammaproteobacteria > Pseudomonadales > Oleiphilaceae > Marinobacter. Next base: position 12,534 of record JAXHUV010000026.1, on the reverse strand, counting down.
TCCATGGTCACCGGCAGGGTGCTGTCATGCCCCTGTAGTACCATGCCCAGGGAATCGCCGATCAGGATTACGTGAACGCCCGCTTCGCTGACCACTTGGGAAAAAGTGGCGTCATAGGCGGTAAGGGCAGCGAAGGCTTCGCCCTTCTGCTTGAACTCACGCAGGGTATTGATGGTAACAGCCATGGAATCCTTGCCTTCTGGGTGGGTGGGTCCGGGGTGTGCCGGCATTGAAGTGTTAAGGGTAATCCGTTGGTGGAAGCTTGCGCAAGCCGTTGGCGGGACATTGGCTGCGCAGTTCGGCAATGGGGGTGCCATCCGGCAGAGCCAGGTCGGATTTCAGGTCCAGCAGGGGCTGGAGTGCGAAGTCCCGGTTCCGTAGCTCCCGATGGGGGATGGTGAGGCGCTCATCGCTCAGTACCAGGTCGCCGTAGAGCAATATGTCCAGATCGAGCGTGCGGGGACCCCAGTGACGGAGCCGTTCCCGACCGTGCCTTTGTTCGATACTCTGCAGTTCGTCAAGCAGACGGTGTGCTGGCAAGGACGTCTTCAGCCACACGGCACCGTTCACAAAGTCCGGCTGGTCCTGGGGGCCTATCGGGTGGCTGACATAAAACGGGGATTGGGCCACCAGGGCGGTTGCCGGCAAGGTGGCCAGCCCGGAGACCGCCCGGGCCAGCTGGGCAGCCGGTTCCTTCAGATTGCTGCCAAGACCGATAAAGGCATCCGTGTTCATTGCTGAGCAGGGCGTTTGACCGGTTTGCGCCTCCGCCGGTGCTTTTTGGGGGTATCGGCGCTCAGCTGCGACAGCATCCGCTCCTGGCCCCGCTCGTCCTCTTGCTGGAATTCGGTCCACCACTGGCCAAGCCCGGGTTCAATCTCGCCAGACGCCTCGCGAACCAGCAGGAAATCGTAAGCGGCCCGGAACCGGGGGTGACTCATGGTGGCAAAGGCCCGCTTGCCCTGCCGGCGGGGCAGGCGCATCTGAAGTTCCCAGATTTCCTTCATGGGGCCGGAGAAGCGCTTTGGAATCGAGGTTGCCTGTACCTGGCGGCCAATCACCTTTCCGATGGCGCCGTGCAGTGCCGGCTGGACCGGATCACCGTTGTCCTGCCTGCGATGCCACTCCGCCTGGAGTGCCGGCCAGAGCATGGCGGCAAACAGGAAGTAGGGCGTGACTGACTTGCCCTGGGCAATCCGGGCATCGGTGTTTCTCAGGGCCTGGCGGATGAGCTCGTCCGGCTCGCCGGCTTCAATGGCCCTGGCCGTCTCTGGAAACAGGGGTTCCAGCAGATTGTAACGGGTCAGCAGGCCGTAAGTGGCATCACCCTGTCCTGCGGAAAACAGCTTGAGCACTTCATCAAACAGGCGGGCCGGTGGGATATGGCTTAACAGTGGGGCGAGTTCCGTTATGGGGGCCTCTGTTTCCGGTTCAATGTCGAAGCCGAGTTTGGCGGCAAAGCGGATAGCGCGAAGCATGCGTACCGGATCTTCCCGGTAGCGGGTTTCCGGGTCGCCAATGAGGCGCAGCTGCCGGTTGCGAAGATCCTCGATGCCGTTGGCAAAATCGATGATGGTAAAGTCGCGGATGCAGTAGTACAGGGCGTTGACGGTAAAGTCGCGACGCAGGGCGTCCTCTTCCTGGTTGCCGTAAACATTGTCGCGTAGCAGCAGGCCGTGTTCACTGGTTCTGCGATGGTCATCATCGGTGTCGGCATCGGCTTCCGTGGTATTGCCCCGGAAGGTAGTCACCTCAATCACTTCGCGGCCAAACACCACGTGGACAATCCGGAATCGCCGCCCGATCAACCGGGAGTTGCGGAACAGGTCGTGAACTTCCTCCGGTGTGGCATTGGTTGCAATGTCAAAATCCTTGGGTTTCCCGCCCAGCAGGATGTCTCTGACGCCGCCCCCTACAAGGTAGGCTTCATAGCCCGCCTTGTTCAGACGATGCAGAACTTTCTTGGCAGGTTCGCTGATAACCGAGCGCGAGACGTTGTGTTGGTCCCGGGGGATTTCCCGTCGCTGGTAGGTGCGGGCTTTCTTTTTTCCGTTGCCGGGCATGAAGGAACGGAGTTTATCGACGATTCGTTTTGGCATTGAAATCCGTGGTTGCGATGAGCAAAAACCGAGAGTTTAACGGTTTGAGCCGGATTTGCACACGTTTGCCGTGGATTGCCGTTCCGGGACCCAGAAAATCAAAAGGCGGATCCGTTCTCACGAATCCGCCTTCAAGGCGTTGACGATCTGCATTATTTTTGTTTTGCCGGGATTTTTTTGGTTTTTGTACCCCACTGCATAGCCCCATCTAGGGGATATCTCAGTAGTGCAAACGGAAAGCTTTGAATACACAGAGCAGTCAGAGACATCGGGCGGGTCTGGGGTAGCTGCAGTGTCACCTCTAAAGTGATTCTTCTCTACATCTACAACCCGCTCGTGTCGTGGGACCACTAAAAAGCAAAGCACCCAAAACACTCAGTTCGCTCACGTTCTGTCGTTGTTTTTGTTGCCGAACGTTTCTCACAGCTTTTTGTTCTTGTTGTTGGCGCTGTTTTGTCACTTTTGTTTTTTTTTGCTCACGTTCTGTTGTTGTTTTTGTTGCCGAACGTTTCCCACAGCTTTTTGTTCTTGTTGTTAGCGCTGCTTTGTCACTTTTGTTTTGTTGTTGTGCGCTAAATAGGTTGCAGTCCGTGTGCCAGTTTTAAAATTCCATTGGTTAACAGTGTGTTACGATTTCGAGGTCGTAAGTGTTACCCCTTATTCAGCCTGAGTGTTACTGAACTCACGTTATTTCTGCGAGCAGTGTTACCGACAGGAACAGGTGGTAACAACTGAGCAGCCTGTCGGGTTTAGTTGCCAGTGGGTTTTTTCCGGGGAATGCCGAGGCGCTGGCGACGCTCCCAAAGAGATTTGCGGCTGATACCCAGTTTCTGTGCCAGCTCTGTTTCGCTCATGCGGTCCTGGTTCTCCAGAACGAAATGCTGGAAGTAGTCTTCCAGGGAAAGGTCGCTGGCTGAGTCCACATCGGGGGTGCGGGTTTGCTCATTATTACCGTCCACCAGGGTTTCGGGAATGTCTTCGTAGCCCCCCTCGCTGTCCAGGTCCAGCAGCGCGGGCGTAATCACGTCGCCGTCACACAGGATAGTGGCGCGCTCGATCGCGTTTTCCAGTTCCCGTACGTTGCCAGGCCAGCGGTGGCGTTCCAGGGCGCGCATGGCCTCCGGGCTGAGATTGAGATCGGGTTTGCCCATTTTTTCGCTCTGGCGTTTCAGGAACTGGCGGGCGAGCCCGAGAATGTCACTTTGGCGCTCACGCAAAGGCGGGATCCGGATCTGCATAACGTTTAACCGATAATACAGATCTTCACGGAATTCCCCGGTTCGTGTCATGGCCTTGAGGTTACGGTGGGTGGCCGCAATCATTCGCACATTTACGGTGCGGCTCTGGGTTGAACCGACTCTCCGGATTTCGCTTTCCTGCAGCACCCGCAGCAGGCGGGCCTGGGCTTCAGCGGGCAATTCGCCGATTTCATCCAGAAACAGGCTGCCACCATCCGCGGCCTCGATCAGGCCGGTCCTTGCCGAAACCGCACCGGTGAAGGCGCCCTTTTCATGGCCAAAAAGTTCCGATTCAATCAGGCTTTCCGGAATTGCTGCGCAATTCACCGAGATCAGCGGCTTGGCTGCGCGGGGGCTGAGCAGGTGCAGGGCGCGGGCGGCCAGCTCCTTGCCGGTACCCGATTCGCCCAGGATCAGCACGGTGGTTTCTGTCGGCGCCACCTTCCGGATCAGGGTAAATACCCGCTGCATCGGCTCACACTGGCCGAACATGATGTTGGCCGGATCGCTGCTTTCGGGCACGTCCGAGGGTGATGCCGAGTCATCACCAGTGTTTCGGGCAGAGGGCTGCCGGGCCAGGATATTCTCCACGGCGGCCAGCATTTCATTATGGTCAAACGGTTTGGCGATGTACTCAACAGCGCCCATTTTCATGGAATCCACCGCTGATCGCAGGCTGGCATAGCTGGTCATGATCAGCACCGGTGTATTGGGTGCGAGATTGATCAGTTCGGTGCCCGCCGCCCCCGGCAGGCGAAGATCGGAAATGATCAGGTCGAACTGATCCAGTTCGTGGTACTGTTCGGCTTCTTCGGCAGAGGAGGTATCCGCGACTTCATAGCCGGTATGCAGCAACAGTTTGCGCAATGCCGAGCGAATAATGTCTTCGTCTTCCACGATCAGAATGCGAGGCATAAAAGTTTCAAAACCCTTGGTTCTGGCTGGTGGCAGCGTTGCCGGTTTCCGGTTCGTAGGCTGGTAATTTCAGCCTGACGCAGGTTCCCCGGCCAGTGTCGGCGTTCGCGGGGCTGGCCACCTGAATGTTGCCATAGTGCTCTTCAATAATGCTGTATACCAGCGACAGGCCAAGACCGGTTCCCTTGCTGGCGGCCTTGGTGGTGTAAAACGGTTCGAAGATGTGATCGAGCTGATTCCCGGGGATGCCGGAGCCTTCATCAACCACCTCGATAATAGCGGAATAGTCATCACCCTTGCCACTGACCCGGATGGTGCCACCTTCCGGAGAGGCATCGCGGGCGTTTGCCAGCAGGTTGACGAAGACCTGGACCAGGCGCTGCTCGTCTCCCAGTATCCGCAGTGAGGGTGGGCAGTCGTTGATGTAGTGAATGCCCAGGCCCTGGTCACTGAGGGAGAGAAGGTTGATCGATTCCTCGACACAGCGGTGTATCGTCACCGGCTCGTAGCGGTTGGCCTGGGCATGATTGCCGGTGCGGGCAAAGTTCATCAGCGACTGCAGGATGGTGGAGATTCGACGGGTCTGCTGCTGGATCTGGTCCGCGGTGTCGAGAATGTCCGGGTTATCGGTTTCCAGCTTCAGGTTCTGGGCCAGCGACGAGATACCGGTCACCGGGTTGCCGATCTCGTGGGCGACGCCCGCCGCCAGCCTGCCCACCGACGCCAGCCGTTCGCTGTGCATGAGCTCGTCCTCAAGCAGCCGGGTTTCGGTCTGGTCTTCCACCAGGATGATGCTGCCGCCTTCAGTGTGGTCGGGCCCACTCAGGGCGGCTTTGTGAAGGTTCAGCCAGTGCGGCTTGCCGTGCAGATCCAGTCGGTGTTTGTAGCGATGCAGTTCTGCGCCCCGGTTGAAATCCTCAAGCAATAAGTGCCAGTGTCCGGGCAGGGCCATCAGCCTGGCACCGACCACATCATCGGCGGCAATAGCGGTAAGTGCCTCCATGGCGTGGTTCCACATCAATATTTCACCGTCTTCACCCACGGAACAGGCGGGAATGGGCAGGTTCTGCAGGGTCTGGCGGTAATGCCGGCGCAGGTTGTCCAGTTCACCGGCAAGCCCGGTCAGGCGGTTCTGGTAGTCGCCGAGGACGCGCTCGACATAGCGAATATCCTGAGCGGTGCCACTCCGGGTCATGGGCTTGAAGCCAATATGGCGCTTGATCATATCCCTGGCAACGGAAGGGCCGAGCAGACCGGACAGGTTGATTTCCACCTGGTCCCGCAGCCGCCTGAGCTGATAGGGCCGGTACTCCACATTGGGCAGCTTCAGCTGACCCAGCGCCCGCTCCACTTCCCGCTGGGCCACGCCATGGCCCAGGGGTTCCGCCAACTGCCGAATGAAATCACTGGACGAGGTAGCCAGTAGTTCGCGGCGTTGGGGGCGAGACAGCGCGCCCGGTGAGCAGGCCTGCGCCGCGCTGTTTTCTTCACTGGTACTGGTGCTGAGGATGGATGTCAGGGTGAACACGATGATGTTGGCGGTCACGCTGACGAGCGTGAAGATATGCCAGTTGCTGTAATCCGGTACCAGTGGCGCATCAAGCCAGGCCAGCAGATTGGCCGTGTGCGAGAACGGCAGTACCAGGGTTACCACCCAGATGCTCAGCCCGACAATCAAGCCGGCGATCAAACCACGGCGGTTGCCTTCGGGCCAGTAAATCACGCCCAGGGCACCCGGCAGCAGTTGCAGTGCGCCGGAGAGGGAAATGGCGCCGAGAATGGACAGGTCGAGATTCTTGCCAACGACCTCGTGAAACAGCAGCGCGAGGAAAATGATCACGGCGATGAGCAGCCGCTTTATCCACTGTAGCCAGCGATAGATATCGCTCTGGTCTTTTGGCGTTTTCAGTGGCAATACCACGTGGTTCAGGGCCATGCCCGCCAGTGCCAGCGTACTGACGACCATCAGGCCGCCGGCTGCGGACAGGCCCGCAATATACATGAGAAGCGTCAGTGCCGGGCTTTCAAGCGCCTGGGCAACGCCAATGGCGAAGAACCCGGGCGCTGTGGTCACCGCCAGTTCCTGGCTGCCCCAGAGGATCAGGGGCACCGGCAAGCTCAGCAGTAGCAGGTACAGCGGCAGACCCCAACTGGCTGTTGCCAGTGCCTTGGGCGAGGGGTTCTCGCTGAAGGTCATATGATACAGGTGCGGCAGCACCAGAACGGCTGCAAAGGACATCAGCATCAGCGCTCGCCAGCTGCCATCGTCAATGCCCTGGGTCATGGTGGTTGCCGGTGAGGCGGGGTTGTCCAGCCAGCGTTCCAGGCCGTTCATGCCGCCAAAAACCCCAAACAGGATCACGCCTCCCAGCACCAGTAGCGCCACCAGCTTGACCAGCGAATCAAAGGCTATGGCCAGTACCAGACCCTGGTGGCTTTCGGAATTTTGATCACGGCGTGCCCCGAACAGCATCGCGAACAGCACCACGAGAAGGCTGAACATGATACCGGTCAGTTCGGGGGAGGTGTCTGGTGCCAGAATGCTGGCAGAGGTGGCGACCGCCTGGATCTGCATGCTCAGCATGGCCAGAATGGCGGCGGCGGAGCACAGGGTTACCAGGGTCCCCGCCCATTGGCTACGATAGCGGTAGGCGAACAGGTCGGCCAGGGAGCCTAGCTGGTAAGCGCGGCTGATTCTCATGACCGGGTTCAGCAGTACCGGTGCCAGCAGGAAGGCGCCACTGATGCCCAGGTAGTAGGCGAGGAAGCCGTAGCCGGATTCGGCGGCCGTGCCAACGGCGCCGTAGACTGCCCAGATCCCGGCATACACGCCCAGGCTGAGGACATAAACCAGGGGGTGGCGAACCCAGCGCCGGGGCACCATGCCCCGCTCGGTAAACCAGGCAATGCCGAACAGCAGAATCAGGTAGAGCAAGCTGACGAGCAGCAGGCCCGGGGCACTAAAACTCATTGGGGTCCTGCCACCATTCCAGCCAGAAACCGATGGCAATCAGCCCGGCCCACATGAGGTAAGGGCTGTACCAGACGTTTCCCGGCGAAGTCCACCAGTCAAGGATGTTGGGCGAAAAGATATAGATGGCCAGTACCAACAGGAAGACCAGACGGTAGATATACATCAGGCATGCTATCCGCGCTGAGGTGTGAGAAGGGCTTTATACCATGTCCCTCACCGGGATGTCAGGGGGATGGCGCCCCGTTGCCAGTTCCTCCGGCCCCAGTCCAGTAGTGATTCCAGCGAGCCGGTTGCCAGGTCAGCGGGCGGATTCTGCCCAAGGGCAACAAGCGCTTGGAACAGGTTGTCGACAGGTACTTCGTCGTTGAGTGCCGGCGCATGGGCCTGTTTGCTCAGTTTCTGGCCGTGCTCGTTGAGTATGACCGGGATGTGCAGCCAATGTGGGGGACTGGCACCCAGGGCCCGGTAAATCTGCTGCTGTTGCGCCGTCATGTCCAGCAGATCCGAGCCACGCACTACATCGGTAATGCCCTGGTCGATGTCATCGACAACCACGGCGAGCTGATAAGCGTAGAACCCCTCCTTGCGGAGGATCACCGGATCATCAAGTTCTGCCCTCACGGCCTGGTGTTGTGGCCCCAGCAGCAGATCCTGCCAGTGGCTGTCCTCGTCCTCGAGGGCAAAGCGGATGGCGTACGGGCGGTCACTGGTGATTCTTTTGTGGCCACGGCAATGGTTGGGGTGACGCCCCTCGTTGGCTTGCAGCTCCTTGCGTGAGCATTGGCAACGATAGGCGTATCCGCTGTCAAGCAACCGGCCAATGGCATCCTGGTAGGCGTCGTGACGTCTCGACTGGAATCGCACGGGCCCATCCGGAAACAGGCCGTGGGTGTCCAGGCTGGCGAGAACCAGGCCGGTGGCTTCCGGCGGTTCTCTCAGCGGATCCAGGTCTTCAATGCGGATAAACCACTGGCCGCCCTGACTGCGGGCTTCCAGGAAGCTGGCAACTGCGGTAACCAGTGAGCCGAAATGCAGCGGGCCGGTCGGAGAGGGCGCGAACCGGCCCCGATACCGAGGATTGTTCATGGCGATCAGTCAGCCGGCGGGGCGGGAATAGCCCACGACCGCCAGCTGTTGAGTGGTCGGCTCAGATGCCGGTCTGGCGTTCGCGAATCTCCGCCAGTGTTTTGCAATCGATGCACAGGGTTGCCGTCGGGCGCGCTTCCAGACGGCGAATACCGATTTCCACGCCGCACTGATCGCAGAAGCCGTAATCGTCCTTGTCGATACGGTCGATGGTCTGGTCAATTTTCTTGATCAGTTTCCGCTCCCGGTCGCGGGTACGCAGCTCCAGGCTGAATTCTTCTTCCTGGGTTGCGCGATCGCTGGGATCCGCGTAATTTGCGGCGTCTTCCTGCATGTGGTGCATGGTGCGGTCGACTTCTTCCATTAGCTCCTGCTTCCATTGCAGCAGCAACTCCTTGAAGTGCTGGAGCATTTCCGCGCTCATATAGTCTTCACCCTTTTTCATTTGATAGGGGGTGAAGTTGGTAAAACGTTCGCGTGGTTGTTCTGCAGTCGTTGCCATTGAACCCGGCCTCATGTTTGGACTTCACAAGAACGCTTTGCTTCCCTCCGCGTAAGCCCCGTGGTTGCGCGGTTATACCCTGGATGAAGCAATCGTCCTGAAACGGGAATTTGCGGAAAATAGCAGATTAGTCACGGGGGTGCCAGCCTTGTGACATCGACTTTTGTACGGAGATCACATGAAGCTTCCAGAACCCTTGGTTGAAGGCCGGCTTATCCGCCGCTACAAACGTTTCCTGGCAGACGTGCGGCTGCCGGATGGCGCGGAGGTAACCGCCCACTGCCCGAACACCGGCTCCATGCTTGGCTGTCAGCCCGAGGATGCCCGGGTCTGGCTCAGCCTTAGTGACAATCCCCAGCGCAAACTTTCGTACACCTGGGAGCTGGTGGAAACCTCGCCGGGGCAGTTGGCCTGTGTCAACACCGCAAGGCCCAACAGCCAGGCCAGGGAGGCCGTGCTGGCCGGGACCGTGGTGGAACTGGCCGGTTACCCGGACTGTCGCGCCGAGGTGAACTATGGCGCCGAGAAAAGCCGGATTGACCTGCTGCTGTCCGGCCATGACACCGCAAACGATGCCTGGGTTGAAGTCAAGAATGTCACGCTGGCGGAGGGCGGCCTGGGCTTCTTCCCGGATGCGGTGACCGAACGTGGACAAAAACACCTTCGGGAGCTGATGGCCCAGGTTCGGCAGGGTGATCGAGCGGTGCTGTTTTTCGTGGTTAATCACACGGGCATTGAAACCGTGCGCCCGGCCGACCATATTGATCGCAAATATGGTGATCTGCTGCGAGAGGCCTGGGACGCGGGTGTGGAAGTTATCGCCTACCGTGCCGACTTGAGCCAGAGCGATGGCACCCCGACGGGCGTGCTGACGCTTACTGAATCGGTACCGGTTATTCTGGATGCCTGATGGTGTTCCTGGCTGGCTTTACCGGCAGGCTCCCAGGTGCTGCCGGATTCGGTCGGCCACGGCTTTCGCTACCTGTTCCTGATCGGTGCGCAGATGGATGGTGTGGCTCTTCTCTTTCTCGGTCAAGGGTTCAAACCAGGTTTGCTGGGCGTCCAGCAGTTCCTCGGTTGCCTCGGAGGCATCCCCCTTGCGATTGCGGATCCATTCCCGGCGCAGGTTTTCCGGCGCCTCGCAATGGATCAGGGCAAACGGCACGCCCTGGGCCTCGGCTACCGATGCCAGCAAAGACCGTTCTTTTTGTTTCAGGCTGGCGGCGTCCACAATCACCGGGAACCCGGCAGCCAGAACCTGGCTGGCAAGCTCGGCCAGCCGCTGATAGGTTTTCCCGGTCGCTTCCTCGGTGTACAGGTTGCCACTTGTCGGTGAGCGGGAGCTTTCCAGCGGAGCCAGCCCATGCAGGCGCTTGCGCTCGACATCGGAACGCAGGCGTATCAGCCCCAACTGGTTTGCCATGGCGGCGCTGACGCAGGTCTTGCCGCTGGCGGATAGCCCGGTGGTTGCCAGCAGGTAGTGGTGGGGGATGGTGCCATAGTCCTCTGCCAACTGGGCATAGTCGCGATAGCGCTGCATCAGGTCGGCTTTTTCAGCGTCAGTGATCCCGGGGTTGGCCATGGTGAACAGGGCAATCTTGGCGCGGACCATGGCGCGGTAGGCCTTGTACAGTGGCAGCAACGGCAGCGCCTCGAAGTCGCCCCGGTACTCCAGGTAAGTATTGAGCACCTGATTGGCCAGAGTGTTTTCCCTGCGGGACTCCAGATCCATCAGCAGGAACGCGAGATCGTTGATGACATCGATCCAGCGGAACGGCTCGTTGAATTCGATGCAGTCGAAAACGGTGACCTCGCCCTCGAAGCGGGTGATATTGGCCAGGTGCAGATCACCGTGGCATTCCCGGACCATGCCACTGGCGCGGCGGTGGGCAATCAACTCCCGGTGCCGCTCGAAGCTGGATTCGGTCCAGGCCTGGAGGTTATCCAGTTGCATGAGCAGATCGGAATCGTCAATCAGCGGACGGATCTGGTCGAAATTCTCCTGCATGGCGGCAAACACCGCCTCTGGCGTTCCAAGCGGTTTCTCATCCGGCACGGACGGCAACTGGTCGTGGAAGGCGGCGACCTGGCGGGCAAGGTCGGTCAACAGTTCGGGCGCCAGCTCCCCCTGTTCCTGCAGACGATCGAAAAGCTGGTCCTGGTCGAACTGGCGCATCTTGATGGCGTATTCGAAGGCTTCGCCTTCGCCACCAAGGATAGGGGCTGCCGGCGTCCCGGTGATGGGGACCACCTCCAGATACAGCTTTTCCGCCAGCCGTCGGTTGAGCCTCAGCTCCTCCTCACAGAAATGCTTTCGGCGATCAAGGGTGGAGAAATTCAGAAAGCCGAAATCCATGGGCTTCTTGATCTTGTAGGCGTAATCACCGGTCAGGATGACCTGCGAGATGTGCGTTTCGATAATCTGAAAGCCATCGACAGGATGGTCATACAGGTCGGGATTCTGCATGGACAGAATCAGATTGCCTGGGGATGTCTCACTCACCGTGTTCTCCTCGCGTTCCCTGAACCCATTGATTTTTCGTGTCCTATCATAACGGGCAGATTACAGAAATAACACAGGGGTGGCCTGCCCTTATCACCACACCTTTCGTTATAATCGCGCCATGAAAAAATCCAAAACATCCCCCAGTCCCAGGCGAAAACCCTCCCGACGTTCCTCAAACAGCGGTCACCGGCCGTGGTTCCGGCGTTTCATGTTCCGGTTATGCACCATCGGCCTCGTTTTGCTGGCAGGCTGGATGGTTTACCTCGATGCCGTTGTGACCTCCCGTTTCGAGGGCCGGCGTTTTGAGGTGCCGTCCCGGGTGTATGCCCGCCCGCTGGAGCTTTTCGATGGTGCCAGTGTCAGTGCCAGCGCCCTTGAGCGGGAGCTGCGCCTCTCTGGCTTCCGGAAAGGGGACGGCAAAAAAACGGGCAGTTACCAGCGCAATGGCAATCGCTTCGTCATCAGCACCCGTGGCTTTTCCTTTCCCGACGGCGACGAGCCCAGACGCAGGGTATCCTTGACGATTTCGGGTGATCGGGTTCAGGGTTTTTCAGTGATTCAGGGCGACAGCACCCCGATTGTCCGGCTCGAGCCCGCTCAGATTGGTGGTATTTACCCAGCACACAAGGAAGATCGGGTGCTGGTTCAACTGGACGAGGTGCCGGCTTTGCTATCCAGCACCCTGATGGCGGTGGAAGATCGGAATTTCCATGACCATTTCGGCATTGCCCCTCTCTCTATCGGCCGGGCCATGCTGGCCAACATCCAGGCCGGGCGAATCGTTCAGGGTGGCAGCACACTGACCCAGCAGCTGGTGAAGAACTTCTTCCTGACCCGCGAGCAGACACTGGTGAGAAAGGCCAACGAAGCCCTGATGGCGGTGCTTCTGGAGTGGCACTATGAAAAAGACGATATCCTGGAAACCTACCTGAACGAGGTCTACCTTGGACAAGCCGGCACCCGAAGCATTCATGGTTTCGGCCTGGCCAGCCAGTTCTATTTTGGCGAATCCCTCAAGAACCTGGATGTGCACCAGATCGCTTTGTTGGTGGCCATGGTAAAGGGCCCCAGCTACTACAACCCGCGCCGCCATCCAGAGCGTGCAACAGAGCGGCGAAACCTGGTTATTTCTGAAATGGAGCGGGCCGGTCTGATTGAACCTGGCCGCGCGGCCAGGGCCCGTGGACTGCCCCTGGGCGTCAGTGAACGCCCGT
>JAXHUV010000259.1:1827-3110 GCA_034189445.1 Pseudomonadota bacterium | reverse complement strand
CTGAACAGGTGAACGAAGCCATGACACACTGGTACCAGGACAATGCAGAATCCATCGGCCATACGCCGCTCATCCGTTTGAATCGAATCACTGAGGGCGCGCCAGCCACGGTTCTGGCGAAAATCGAAGGGCGCAATCCCGCTTATTCGGTCAAATGCCGCATCGGTGCGTCCCTGATCCGGGATGCGGAGAAACGTGGGCTACTCGGTCCGGGCAAGGAACTGATCGAGCCCACCAGCGGCAATACCGGCATCGCGCTCGCTTTCGTTGCCGCAGCCAGGGATATTCCGCTGACGCTGACCATGCCCGAGACAATGAGCATCGAGCGCCGCAAGCTGCTGGTCGCCTACGGTGCGAAACTGATCCTGACCGAAGGGGCCAGAGGCATGGCTGGTGCCATCGCCAGGGCCGAGGAGATCGCCGCATCCGATCCCGACAAGTACGTGCTGCTGCAGCAGTTCAAGAACCCCGCCAACCCGGCCATCCACGAAACAACCACCGGGCCGGAAATCTGGAAAGATACCGATGGTGCCATCGACATCTTTGTCTCCGGTGTCGGCACCGGCGGCACCATCACTGGCGTGTCGCGCTTTATCAAGCAGGCTCAGGGCAAGGCGATCGAGTCGGTGGCGGTCGAACCCACGGCCAGCCCGGTACTGAGCCAGACCCGTGCCGGCGAGGAGATCAAGCCCGGTCCGCACAAGATCCAAGGCATCGGCGCCGGCTTTGTGCCACAGGTGCTCGACCTGTCGCTGGTCGACAGCATTGAGCAGGTGAGCGACGACGATGCGGTGCACTACGCTCGCCGCCTGGCGCGTGAGGAGGGAATCCTGTCGGGCATCTCCAGCGGCGCAGCGGTTGCTGCCGCGGTGCGTCTGGCGCACAAACCACAAAACAAGGGCAAGACCATTGTGGTACTGCTGCCGGACTCCGGCGAACGCTACCTGAGCTCGGTGCTGTTCGAAGGACTGTTTGATGATAAGGGGCTGGTTAAATGAGCCGGGCCTGCCTGTAACATGCACAGAAACGGGTCCTGGAACAGCAGGCCTACCCCGGTCTGTTCCGCCGGACGGTAATTTCGTCACCGTCCAGTATGGCGTGACCGGTGGCGCGAAAACTGGAAGACATAAACCCCGCAATCCAGGCCAGCAAAAAGCCGATAAAGGGCGTCAGCGCCTGCTCTATTGGATTCATATCAGTTCTGGCCTTTTTTGATCCGGGTGAGTGATCGGAAAGCGCCAGCCATTTCGCGCACCAGGTGGTGGACCATAACCACATCAGCC
>JAXHUV010000259.1:0-1727 GCA_034189445.1 Pseudomonadota bacterium | reverse complement strand
ACGCAACTCGGCGATTTGTTACAGTCATTGTTGAAGCACGACGTGGACGTCATTAAGGTTGGGGCAAGCTCCACAGGTGCTCAGCTTGAAAGTAGCCGGAAACCAGCGAACATTAATGTCAGCGCCAGAATAGTCCGAACCGTAGCGGCTCGCAAAAACCGGCTGCCAATCCGGGCACCCACCATGCCACCGGCCATAGCCGCGGCTGCAAACCAGTGGAGGTTCCCGGGCAGACTTCCCGCATGGCTCAGGTGGCCCAGTAGTGCCAGCACGGAATTGAGAAGAATGAAAACGGCGGTGATGGCAGCGGTGGTGCGAACACTTGCCCAGCGTTGCCATAGCAACAGGGGCGCCAGCAATATACCGCCTCCCATGCCCGTCAGACCGGATGCCAAACCGATTATGACACCGGCCAGAAGGGCCGCGAACGGTGGCGGTGCGCTGTCAGACACCGTAACGTCCAGACGTCGAATCAGTAAAGACAGGCCGGCAATGATCAGGAGTATGCCCAGCAGAAACTGGAACCAGTGGCCCGGCAGCGATATAGCCCCGCCAAGCCAGGCCGCAGGCAGGGAGCCAAGCAGGAAAGGACGAAGTATCGGCCACCGGAAATGTCCGGACCGCGCAAACTGCCAGGCAATCACCGCCGACACCAGGATATTCAGTGCCAGCGCGGTTGCTTTGAGGGTTATCGGGGCAAATCCGTAAAGGGCCATCAGGGCTACAAACCCCGAGGCGCCGCTCTGCCCGACACTGCCATAAAGAGCGGCAATCACGGCCAACCATAGGCAAAAAAACAGCAACTCGGGCGTACTTTCAAACACTCGGCGGTGTCCGCTAAGCGGTTTCCCGCAAAGGCACTTCGGGCATGGCATGCCCGGACACAAACCGGCGGGTCGCTTCCTTGTCGGGATGATTAAGCAAAGTACGCGCATTTCCTGCTTCCACTACCTCGCCCAGATAGACAAACACCACGTAGTCGGCCAGCCGCTCAACCTGATGCATCAGGTGTGTGACCATGATGATAGTGTAATCCTGCTTGAGTTGAAGCAGTGTTTCTTCGACTTTCTGGGCGGAGATCGGATCCAGTGCCGAGGTGACTTCGTCGCATAACAATACTTCCGGCTCAACGGCGAGTGACCGGGCCAGGCTCAGGCGCTGAATCTGGCCCACCGACAGTTGTGCGGCCGGGGTGTGCAGGCGGTCCTTGACCTCGTCCCAGAGGTTGACCTTGCGCAGGTAGGTTTCCACCAGCTCGTCCAGTTCGGCCTTGCCCGGCGACCGGTGAATGCGCGGCCCGTAGGCGACGTTCCGGTAGATGGACATGGGCAGTGCGGTGGGTTTCTGGGAGACGTAACCGATACGGCTACGAATATCCGGCACGGGGTGGCGACTCTGGTACACAGGTTCATCGCCCAGATAGACCTCACCCTCGATCCGGGTGTTCTGGTGGATGTCGTGCAGGCGGTTCAGCGACTTCAGTAGCGATGACTTGCCGCAACCGGACGGGCCGATAATCGTCGTCAGGCGGTTTGCCGGAAATGCGATATTGATGTCTTTCAGTGCCTGACTCGCATGCCCGCCGGTGTAAAACAGGTTCAGGTTTTCAGTGCGTATGGCTGCGTTATCAGACATGGTCAGTGATCCTGTGTGTAACGTGAAAAATGGTTTGCGATCAACTTTGACACCAGGATAAGGGCCAGCACCAGTATCATCAGCACAAAGGC
>JAXHUV010000258.1:0-3119 GCA_034189445.1 Pseudomonadota bacterium | reverse complement strand
TGCCGGAAGGCGTGGAAATGGTTATGCCGGGTGACAACGTGAAGATGAGTGTTACCCTGATCAATCCGATCGCCATGGAAGATGGCCTGCGCTTCGCGATTCGCGAAGGCGGTCGTACCGTTGGTGCCGGCGTGGTCGCCAAGATCATCGAGTAATTCGCTCGTTTGGTCCAGGAAAAAGGGGCTGAAATATCAGCCCCTTTTTCTGTTTCAGCCGCTAAGTTATCAAATGCAGAGTTTGCCTGGCCCTGTCAACCGGCATTGCTGTTGACAGGGTTGGGTATTATGCATACAATGCGGCTCCTTTTTTTGAAGGCCGGCTAATAGTAGCTGCTACGAGCGGAGTTTGGTGCATCATGCAAAGCCAAAAAATTCGAATCCGGTTGAAGGCGTTTGATTACCGCCTGATCGACCAGTCCACGCAGGAGATCGTCGATACCGCCAAGCGGACCGGCGCCCAGGTGCGTGGCCCTATCCCTCTGCCGACGCGGAAGGAAAAGTACACAGTATTGATTTCTCCGCACGTCAACAAGGACGCGCGCGATCAGTATGAAATTCGTACGCATAAGCGTCTGCTCGACATCGTCGAGCCGACGGAAAAGACAGTGGATGCTCTGATGAAACTGGACCTGGCGGCAGGTGTGGACGTTCAGATCAGCCTCGGCTAATACCGCCCGGTATTCGTCTGTGTAACTGTCATAAGGCCATAGAGGGTGAGAGCCCCGTACACTTAGAGGTGAAACATGGCAATTGGTATTGTCGGTCGTAAGGCCGGGATGACCCGTATTTTTACGGAAGATGGGCATGCATTGCCCGTAACGGTAATCGAGGTTGAGCCCAACCGGATTACCCAACTAAAAACTCTTGAAAGCGATGGTTATCGTGCCGTTCAGGTAACGGTAGGCAGCCGTCGTTCCTCGCGTGTAACCAGGGCGGAAGCAGGTCACTATGCCAAGGCGGGTGTTGAAGCCGGTCGTGGTATGTGGGAATTCCGTCTTGCTGATGGCGAAGGTGAAGACCTGGCTGCCGGTGGCGAGATTACCGCATCAGTATTCCAGGACGGCCAGGTGGTTGATGCCATCGGTCAGTCCAAGGGTAAGGGTTACCAGGGCGGCGTCAAACGCTGGAACTTCTCCATGCAGGATGCCACTCACGGTAACTCTCTGTCTCACCGTGCTCCGGGCTCCATTGGTCAGAACCAGACTCCGGGTAAGGTATTCAAGGGCAAAAAGATGGCGGGCCAGATGGGCAATGCTCAGGTGACTGTGCAGAACCTGAAAATCGTCCGTGTTGACGCCGAGCGCAACCTGCTGCTGGTAAGTGGTGCCGTTCCCGGCGCGACTGGCGGCGATGTTGTCATCAAGCCTGCAGTTAAAGCCTGAGGAGCGGTGCGATGGAATTGACTATTACAGGTAGCGGCAAGGGGATTTCTGTTTCCGACGCTGCATTCGCCAAAGATTTTAACGAGTCGCTGGTTCACCAGGTTGTGACTGCCTATATGGCAGGTGCACGCCAGGGTACCAAGGCCCAGAAGACGCGTTCCGAAGTAAGCGGTGGCGGTAAGAAACCATGGCGCCAGAAGGGCACCGGTCGTGCCCGTGCCGGAACTATTCGCAGCCCGATCTGGCGCTCCGGTGGTGTTACCTTCGCTGCCAAGCCGCGCGGCTATGAGCAGAAGGTTAACCGCAAAATGTACCGCGCAGCGATGCGCTCCATTTTTTCCGAGCTGGTTCGCCAGGAGCGTCTGGTGGTGGTCGACGATATAAACGTTGATAGCCCGAAGACCAAGGCGTTCAACGCCAAGCTGAAGGATCTCGGTGTGACCAACGCGCTGATTCTGTCCGACAGCGTCGAGCAAAACCTGCACCTGGCTTCGCGCAACATTCCGCACGTTGACGTGCGTGATATTGCCGGCCTGGATCCGGTTAGCCTGGTTGCTTTCGAGAAGGTCGTTGTGACCGTTCCCGCTCTGAAGAAGATCGAGGAGATGCTGGGATGAATCAGGAACGTATTTACAAGGTCCTGCTTGGGCCGCACGTATCGGAAAAAGCGTCTCTGGTGGCCGAGCACGGCCAGGTTGTGTTCCGGGTAGCACCCGATGCCACCAAGCCCGAGATCAAGAAAGCCGTTGAGCAGCTGTTCAACGTTACCGTAGAAGGTGTTCAGGTTCTGAACCGTAAGGGTAAGCTCAAGCGCACTATCCGCGGGTTCGGCAAACGTAATGACATTCGCAAGGCTTACGTAAAGCTGGCGGAAGGTCAGGACATCGATTTTCTGGATGTGGAATAAGGTAAAGGGGTCGTAATATGCCGATCGTCAAAACCAAACCAACATCTGCCGGACGCCGTCACGTTGTAAAGCTTTACAACCCGGATCTGCACACTGGGCGCCCATACGAGCCGTTGGTAGAAAGAAAGAACAAGACGGGTGGTCGTAACAATGTAGGCCGCATTACAACCCGTCACACGGGTGGTGGACACAAGAAGCACTACCGTGTCATTGATTTCAAGCGGACCAAAGATGGTGTTCCGGCGGTCATCGAGCGCCTGGAATACGATCCGAACCGCTCAGCGCACATTGCACTGGTGAAGTATGCCGATGGCGAGCGTCGTTACATTATCGCTCCCAAAGGTATGCAGATCGGTGATCCTGTGCGCTCCGGTATCGACGCGCCAATCAAGGTGGGTAGTACGCTGCCGCTCCGGAATATTCCGGTCGGTTCCGTGGTCCACTGCGTCGAACTCAAGCCTGGCAAAGGTGCACAGCTGGCTCGCTCCGCGGGCGCATCCGTACAGCTGGTTGCCCGGGAAGGTGCTTATGCCACCATCCGCCTGCGTTCAGGTGAAATGCGTAAGGTGCTTGTGGATTGCCGTGCCACGCTGGGGGAAGTATCCAACAGCGAGCACAGCCTCAAGCAGCTTGGTAAAGCGGGTGCATCACGTTGGCGTGGCAAGCGGCCAACAGTACGTGGTGTTGCTATGAACCCAGTTGACCACCCGCATGGTGGTGGTGAAGGGCGTACCTCTGGCGGACGTCACCCGGTTACTCCGTGGGGTGTTCCGACCAAAGGGCATAAGACTCGTAAGAACAAGCGTACTGACAAGATGATAGTACGTCGTC
>JAXHUV010000257.1:0-3122 GCA_034189445.1 Pseudomonadota bacterium | reverse complement strand
CTCTTCATTGCTGGCTTTTAGCAGCCCGTCCTGAATCAGCTCGTTGTCCAGGCGCCAGCGGTCGAGGCCGTCCAGATCGAAATTCTCGTTGTCGGTGTCGTCGTCTTCAACATCCTCGAAACGCACCTGCAGGCGACGCTGGTAAAAGGTGTCGATGGGCTTTTTCAGGAAAGCCGCCAGATCGTTCAGGCTGATAGGCTCTTCCGGCGCCTGGTATGGAAGGGCAGACTGCGTCTGTTCTCCAGCCTCGGCACCATGAGCACTGCGCCATTCCCGCTCAAAGGTGAACAGATGACGGGCCTTCAGGACGTCGTTCAAGGGCTTGGGTGAGCTGTCCTCGCCCTCGCCACCCTCTTCCAGCCCGTTGGCTTTCGGGAAATAGGCCTGGCTGAACGGTTGTAGCGGATGCTCGGTGGTGAGGGCGTCGGTGACCTTTGCCTCCGGTTGCCCGGCCAGGGACCACAGGCTGTCCAGATGATCCTGTAGCTGGCCCACCAGTACCGACGGTGGCCGTTCCGAATCGTCCCGGATGCTGCGGCCAACCCAGCTGATGTAAAGCTGCTCCCGGGCCGACAACAGGGCTTCCAGGAACAGGTAGCGATCGTCTTCCCGGCGGGAGCGGTCCCCCGGGCGGTAATCCTGGGCCATCAGGTCGAAATCCACCGGCGGCCGGGAGCGGGGGTAGTCACCGTCGTTCATGCCCAGCAGGCACACTTTGCGAAAGGGAATGGCCCGCATCGGCATCAGGGTGGCGAAATTGACCTTGCCGGCCAGGAAGCGCTGGTTGAGACCGCCTTCATCCAGCCCCTCCAGCAGGATATCCTTGAGGATATTCAGGGGTAGGGTTTGTTCCTCAAGGCCTGCGGCCAGGGCGTCGTCCAGCCACTGTTCCAGCTGGCGGCGGAAACGGTTCAGCAGCAACAGGTCGCTGCCTTCGACCTTGTGGAAAAACTGCCCGAGCATCTCTGAAAACAGGCGCTCCCAGTCTTCCGGTGTGCGATTGGTCTGCAGCGCCCGCCAGAGGGTTTCCAGCTGATGCACAAAGTCATTCAGGCGGCCGGCCAGGCTGGCCTGGAGGCCGCCGATCTCGCCGTAGGGTTCCACCCCGCCCCAGGGCTCATCGTCGCCCATGCCATAACCCAGCAGCATTGAGCGCAGGCCGGCTTGCCAGGTGTTGCGCTCCAGTTCCGCCGGCAGGTCCAGACTTTCCCGGTGCCGGCCATGCAGGCCCCAGCGGATATTGGCGCCCTCCACCCAGCGCCGGGCCAGGGGGATCTCGTCTTCGCGGATACCGAAGCGATCCCGTATGCCCGGCACCTCCAGCAAGCTGATGATTTCACTCACCGCGAAGCGGCTACGCGGCAGTGACATCAGGGTTTCCAGGGCAATCAGCACGGGTTCGTGGTGGCGCTGGCCCTGGTCGGAAATGGTGAAGGGTATGTGGCGTTTCCTGCCGGGCTGGTAACGACCGAACACGGCCTGGATGTGAGGCGCGTACACGTTGATATCGGGCACCATTACGATGACATCCCGGGGCCGCAGCGTTGGATCAACGTTGAAGGCCGCGAGAAGCTGATCGTGCAGAATTTCCACTTCCCGCTGGGGGCTGTGGGCCCGGTGAAACGCCAGGGAATGATCCTGATGCGGAACCAGCCGGCGCTGCTGGGCGCGGATTTCCTGCAACGGCGTCAGGTTGTGGATATCGTTCTGCAGCTGGTGCAGCAGGCGCGGCGCGTCCCCGTTGCCGTGGTTCGAGAAGATATCGATCTTCTGGTCCGGCGTCTGGAAGCTGCTCCTGTATTCCTCCGGGTTATCGAACTCGTCCAGCAGCCGGATGTAGTCGCGGCCCTGCTTGCCCCAGGCGGCCAGCAATGGATTGGCGTGCTGGTGCAGCTGGTCCGGATCTTCAATGGCGGAAAGCGTGGGATGGGCCCGGCCCCGTTTGCGCTCGGCGGTGAGCAGCTCCCGGTCGCTGATGATATCGGCCCAGTAAAACTGGCAGGGGTTGTGAACGCAGAGCACCACCTGGCTGAACCGGCTCAGTACATACAGGGCTTCCAGTGCCTGCCGCGGCAGCGACGAGACGCCAAATACGACAATGCGGGTCGGCAGGCGGGACGGGTTGGCCGGTGCCTGGATACGTTGGCCCTGTGCCATGAACCGGGTGTGGATCTGCGAGCGGCTGGTATGGGCGTCAGCGCCCACGTCCTCAACCAGCCGGCGCCAGAGCAGGGGTTGCCAGCGGGTTTCCGCATCCAGCGGCTTCTCTTCTGCCCGGGCCGTGATAACAACGTTCCTGCCCTGCTCCCAGGCCGCCAGCCAGTCGGCCCGGAACACCTGGTACTGGTCGAACAGATCCGCCACCTTCTCCGCCAGCTGGAAATTGCGCAGGTCCGGATCCTTGCCCTCCAGAAACCGGGCCAGGGGGGTAAAGGCGTCATCCTGCCCCACCAGTCGGGGTAGTAACCGGTACAGCCGCCACACCAGCCGACGCTTGTCGAAGGGCGACTGTTCCGGCACTTCGCCCTCCGGGAGCACCGCCCGGTAGGCCTGCCAGATAAACCGGGCCGGGAACAGGAAATCCATGCCGGCGGCAATGCCCAGCCCGCCTTCGGTGCCATCCTCAGTGCGCTTCTCCGCCAGTGCCAGCTTCAGCCACTGGGCAATGCCGTTGCTCTGTACCAGGAAGGTTTCACTCTGCAGCGGGGGCATGGGGTTGTGCCGGCAGATGTAGACAACGGCCCGGCGCAGGTCTTCCAGATGGTTGGCGTGAATCGCGTGAAACCCGGGTTCGATGGTGGCGGGTTTATCGGTGGACAGAGCGGCCATGGGGTTCCTTTTCTGATGTGCAGTTCAATCCTGTTGCCACAGGTTACCAACGTATGTGACCTCAGATGCGGACAGTCTGCAATGTCTTATCAGCGGAAATCATGGTGGCCCATTGCAACAGGCTGCTGGGCTTCTTTGTTTATGGCGGGGCAACGGCCACTTCGTTAAGGCTCGGAACCTGTTCGCCCCATGGAGGGTGAATTGGCGAGTGCCTGCCACGCCTGGTAAGTACTCATGAAAATCTGTCCAGACAGCTCTTCGCGGAAACGCGTCCGGTTCAAGCTATCCATAAC